>NZ_SMKJ01000271.1:0-9907 GCF_004348615.1 Micromonospora sp. KC207 | reverse complement strand
GGGGTGGGGGCGGGGGTGGGGGTGGCGGACTCCGGGGCGGAGCGGGGCGGAGGGACGGCGACGCCCTCCCGGGTGCCCGTGGCCTCCCGGCCACCGGCGTGCCCCGGCTCGGGCCGGTCGGTGGCGGCCGGGGCGGCGTCGGCAGGCGGCATGGCGGTCCTCACGCGGGCGTGCGAAGGGCCGGCGAGGGCCCGCCGGCCCGGGATCCCCAGCCTAACCAGGGCGGACCCGGACCGCATCGGACGTGCGGTGCGGTCCGGGCCACCCGGTGCCACTGCTCAGGCGACGTCCCGCTGGCGCATGCTGACCAGCGCAGCGCCGAGGACGGCCACCAGCGCGACGAAGAACAGGATCGACGCGTGCTGCCAGGTCAGGTCGAAGGTGTCCGGCTTGCACTCGCCGAAGTGGGAGGAGGTGTTGCAGGAGTCCCAGTCCTCCAGGGTGACCTTCTTCGTCATCCACGCGAGCCCGTACGTCGGCAGCAGCCACGCCTCGACGAAGCGTGCCCCGGCCATCGACATCACGATGCCCAGGCCGAACTGCCCGACCACGACGGCACCGATCGCCCCGCCGAGGGCCATCGCGGTGTGCCGGCCCAGCGAGGCCAGCGCGAACCCGATGGTCGCGGCGACCACGACCAGCACCAGCCCGCGCAACCCGGTCAGCGCGAACGACTGCCACACCCCGGCCGTCATCTTCTCGGTGGTGCCGCGCAGCGTGCCGACGGTCCAGAACCCCGCGGTCCACACCGCCGCGGCGGCCAGGGTCACGCCGACGAGCCCGGTCAGCAGCGCCGCCAGCTTGGTCAGCAGCACGGTGAGCCGCTGGGGCCGCCAGAGCAGCAGGTTCGTCATCCCGCCGGAGCTCCACTCGGCGCCGACGAAGGAGGCACCGATGACGAACCCGATCAGCGCCAGGATCGCGGTGAAGGTGACGATCATCTCCTCGAAGCTCGCGCGGAAGTCGAACGTCGACGGCAGGAACCACTGCGCCTCGATGCTCTCCGGCGGCGGCGGGGTGATCATCTCGCAGTCCGGCGGGTACCGGCCGTCCTGCTGGTCCTGACCGGATGCCTTGGCCTGCTCACAGGACTTGCGCTCCGCCTCGGCCCAGCTCACCTGCTGCTGGTACTCCTGCTCGGCCTTCTGCTGGGCGGCGGCGCGCTGGTCGGGGCCGATCTTCTGGTTGGTGAAGAAGACCCCGACGAGGACGGCCCCGAGCACCAGCAGGCCGAGCAACGTCGCCCAGCGGGCGAAGCGCCGCTTGCCCAGCCGGCGCAACTCCGTGCGATAGAGGCTCATGCGCCCCAACCTCCTCCGGCGACGCCGGGCTGACCCGCGTCACCGACCTTCGTGGACTGGTCGACCTGGCGGTGCTGCCCCGGGACGGGGGCGGTCGCGGTCAGCTCCAGGAAGACGCTCTCCAGGTCGACCGTGACGGGGGCCAGCTCGCTGACGTACAGGCCCTGGCCGGCGAGGATCCGGCTCACCTGGGCCGGCTTCTCGACGCCGGCGAGCATCAGGTGGTCGTGGTGGGCGGTCACCGCCACGCCCGCCCGGCTGAGCGCGTCGGCCGCCGCCGGGAGGTCGGAGACCGCCTCCAGCCGGACCCGCACGGCCCCGCCGGAGTGCTCGGCGAGCACCTGGTCGACCGGGCCGAAGGCGACCCGGCGGCCGAGCGAGATGATGGTGACCGAGTCGCAGATGAGCTGGATCTCGCCGAGGATGTGGCTGGAGAGCAGCACGGTCATCCCGGAGGCGGCCAGGTCCCGGGTCAGTGTGCGCATCTCCCGGATGCCACCGGGGTCGAGGCCGTTGGCGGGCTCGTCGAGGATGAGCAGCTTCGGTTTCTTGAGCAGCGCCGAGGCGACCGCGAGCCGCTGCTTCATGCCGAGCGAGTACGTCTTGACCCGCTCGCCGGCCCTGTCGCGCAGGCCGACCAGCTCCAGCACCTCGTCGACCCGGGTCTGCGGCACCTCGCCCGCCCCGGCCAGCAGCGACAGGGTGTCGCGCGCGGTGAAGTGCGGGAAGAACTGCGGGCTCTCGACGATCGCGCCGACCTGACTGACCACGGCGGGCAGGGCGGCGGGCACCTCCTGCCCGAGGATGGCCATCCGGCCGCCGTTGGGCCGGATCAGCCCGAGCAGCGTACGCAGGGTGGTGGTCTTGCCCGATCCGTTGGGCCCGAGGAAACCGTGCACCTGCCCCTGCTCGACCAGCATGTCGAAGCCGTCGAGGGCGTGTCGAACCCCCCGACGGCGACTCTTGTACGTCTTGCGTAGACCTTCTATTTCCAGGACAGCCGACAAGCTGCGCCTCCCCCGATGAGTACGGTGAACGACGCACACCATACGCGGTATGCAGGAGGATGCAATACCCGGTATGCAGTCGAACGCGTCACGCTGCGTGAGGGGGGCTCCCTTCTCTGCCAGAGGCGTCAACAGGAGCCCCTCCTTGCACCTCAGGCGGTGATGACGTGGACGCCCGCCACGCGGAACGCCTCCACCACCTCCGGGTTCGCGCCCGAGTCGGTGACCAGGGTTTCCACCCGGTCGACGGGGCAGATCCGGGCGAACGCGTGCCCGCCCAGCTTGGACGAGTCCGCGATGATCACCACTCGCTTCGCCCGCGCCACCATCAGGTTGTTCATCGCCGCCTCCCCCTCGTGGTGGGCGGCGGCGCCGAGCTGCGGGTCGATCGCGTCCACGCCGAGCAGGGCGACATCCAGGGTGACCTCGCGCAGCAGCGCCCCGCCCAGCGGGCCGACCAGCTCGAACGACTTGGGCCGGACCACGCCGCCGGCCACCACCACCTTCATCCGGGAGCGGACCAGCAGCTCGTTGGCGATGTTGAGCGCGTTGGTGACGACGGTGAGCTGGGCCCCCTCGGCGCTGGTGTTCAGGTCGGGCCGGACGGCCAGCGCGCGGGCCACCTCCGTGCTGGTGGTGCCACCGTTGAGGCCGACCACGGTGCCCGGGGAGACCAGCGCGGCGGCGGCCGCCCCGATCCGCTGCTTCTCGGCCGAGTGCTTGGCGGTCTTGTAACGCAGCGGCAGGTCGTACGAGACGCCGTTGGCGACCGCGCCGCCCCGGGTCCGGGTGATCATCTGCTGCTGGGCGAGCTGGTCGAAGTCGCGCCGGATGGTGGCCTGGGAGACGTCCAGCCGCCCGGCGGCCTCCTCCACGCTCACCCGGCCGCTGTCGGTGAGCATCTCCAGCAGGGCGTTCCATCGGGCGTACCGGTCCACCGCGGGGCCTCCACTGGGCTGCACGAAGGGTGATTGATTGCGTGCACAGTAGTGCGCGAAACTACGCTGGTGCAAAACTCCGCTCTGCGCGATCGGGGAGCCGGTTGCCAGAGGCGCGAGACTTCGCGCAGAATAACGCGCGAAAGGCGGCATTATTACGCCGTATTGCGCACGACCTCCTAGTGGGGAGTTCTCATGGCGTTCGTGCCCGCGGAGATCGCGAGTCAACCCGACTGTTGGCGGGAGGCAGCGCTGCTGGCCCCCACGGTCGCCGAGCACCTGCCGCGCCCCGGGGAGCGCGTCGCCGTCGTCGGCTGCGGCACGTCGTGGTTCATGGCGGCGGCGTACGCCGGGCTGCGCGAGACCGCCGGCCAGGGCGAGACCGACGCGTTCCAGGCTTCCGAGTTCCCGACGGGCCGCCGCTACGACCGGCTGATCGCCATCACCCGCTCCGGCACCACCACCGAGGTGCTGGAGCTGCTCGCCGCGCTGCGCGGCCAGGTCCCCACCACCGTCATCGTCGGCGACCCGACCTCCCCCGCCGTGGAACTCGCCTCCGCCGTGGTGGCCATGCCGTTCGCCGACGAACGATCCGTGGTGCAGACCCGGTTCGCCACCACCGCGCTGGCCCTGCTCCGCGCCCACCTCGGCGACAACCTCGCCGCGCTCTCCGCCGACGCTGAGGTCGCCGTCCGGGCCCCGCTGCCGATCGACCCGGCCCGGATCGAGCAGGTCACCTTCCTCGGCCGGGGCTGGACCATCGGGCTGGCCCAGGAGGCGGCGCTCAAGTGCCGCGAGGCGGCCACCTTCTGGGCCGAGGCGTACCCGGCCATGGACTACCGGCACGGCCCGATCTCGGTGGCCGCACCGGGCCGGCTGGTCTGGGCGTTTGGCGACATCCCGGAGGGGCTGGCCGAGGACGTCGCCGCCACCGGGGCCGCCTTCGTGCACAGCCGCACCCACGGCTGCCGCGCCGTGCTCACGAGCTGGGCGGCCGGGCGCACCCCGGTCGACCCGATGGCCGACCTGATCCTCGCCCAGCGGTTCGCCGTCGCCCTGGCCACCAGCCGCGGCCTGGACCCCGACGCGCCCCGACACCTGACCCGCTCCGTGGTCCTCGCGTGAGCCCAGCCGATGTCGTCGTCGCGCTGGACGTGGGCGGCACCGGCATGAAGTGCGCGCTGGTCCGCCCGGACGGCACCGCCGTGCACACCGAGCGGCACCCGACCGACGCGGGCCGGGGCCCGGACGCGGTCATCGAGACGATCCTCGACGTCGCCGACGGGTTGGCCGGCAAGGCCCGCGCCGACGGGCTCGACCCCGTCGCGCTCGGTATCGCCGTTCCCGGCGTCGTCGACGAGCCCGCCGGGGTGGCCGTCTGGTCGGCGAACGTGGGCTTCCGGGACGTACCGCTGCGGGACCTGGCGGCGGCGCGGCTCGGGCTGCCCACGGCGCTCGGCCACGACGTGCGCGTCGGCGGCCTCGCCGAGGCCCGGCTCGGCGCGGGCCGGGGCACCGGGCACGTGCTCTTCGTCGCGGTCGGTACCGGCATCGCCGCCGCCCACGTGGTCGACGGGTCGGCCGCCACCGGCGCTCACGGTGCCGCCGGGGAGATCGGCCACATCCTGGTACGCCCCGGCGGGCCACGCTGCGGCTGCGGGCGCGACGGCTGCCTGGAGGCGGTCGCCTCCGCCTCGGCGATCGCCCGCCGGTACTCGGAGGCCCTCGACGCGGCCACGACCGGCACGGTGACAGGCGGCGTGGTGACAGGCGGAACGGAGAAGACCGGCGCGGCGGTGAGCGCCGCCGAGGTGGCCGACCGGGCCGCCGCCGGGGAGGCCGTCGCCGCCCGCGTGTGGGCGGAGGCGGTCGAGGCGCTGGCCGACGGGCTGGCCACCGGCCAGGCCCTGTTCGACGTGCAGACCGTCGTCGTCGGCGGCGGTCTGGCCCAAGCCGGTCCCCGCCTGTTCGACCCGCTGCGCGCCGCGCTGCGCGAGCGGATGACGTTCCACCGCCAGCCGCGCTTGGTCGCGGCGGCCCTCGGCGACGGAGCCGGCTGCCTCGGCGCCGCCCTGCTGGCGCTCGACGCCCGCTGATCGACCTGCCCGCCTCACACACCTGGAGAAAATGATGACCCTGCGGGTGAACGGCAAGGTGGTGACCCCGACCGGCGTGATCCGGCAGGGCTGCGTGGAACTCGACGGCGACCGGATCACCGCCGTCGCCGAGTACCCGTCGATACGTGACGGGCACTGGATCGTGCCCGGCTTCGTGGACATGCACACCCACGGCGGTGGCGGGCACACCTACACCACCGGCGACGCCGAGTCCGCCCGGCAGGCGGCGGCCTTCCACCTCGGGCACGGCAGCACCACCATGCTGGCCAGCCTGGTCAGCTCGCCGTTCGAGCTGATGCGGGCGGCGACGACCGCGTTCCGGCCGCTCGTCGAGGAGGGCACGCTGGCCGGCGTCCACTTCGAGGGGCCGTACCTCTCCTCAACCCGGTGCGGCGCGCAGAACCCACAGTTCCTCCGCGACCCGGCCGTCGACGAGTTGGCCGAGCTGATCGAGCTGGGCGGGGGCGCGGTGCGGATGGTCACCCTGGCCCCTGAGCTGGACGGCGCGCTGGAGGCGATCAAGCTGCTCACCGCCAACCGGGTCGTCGCCGCCGTCGGTCACACCGACGCCACGTACGACCAGACCAGGGCCGCCGTGGCGGCCGGCGCGAGCGTCGGCACGCACCTGTTCAACGGCATGCGCCCGATGCACCACCGCGAGCCCGGCCCGGTCGTGGCGCTGCTGGACACCCCGAACGTGGTATGCGAGCTGGTCGCCGACGGGGTGCACCTGCACGACAAGATGCTCAACTTCGTCACCGCTACCGCCGGCCCCGAACGGGTCGCCCTGGTCACCGACGCGATGTCCGCCGCCGGCATGCCCGACGGCGAGTACGAGCTGGGCGGCAAGACCGTCACCGTCGCCGACGGGGTGGCCCGGCTGGCCGCCGACGGGGCGATCGCCGGCAGCACGCTCACGATGGACGCCGCCCTGCGGCACGCCGTGCACGCCGGCGTCCCGATGGCGGACGCCTGCCGGATGGTGGCCACCACCCCGGCCCGCGCCATCGGCCTCGGCGACCGGGTCGGCGCGCTCCAGGTCGGTCTCCGCGCCGACCTGGTCGTCCTCGACGACGACCTGAACGTGGTCCGGGTGATGCGCGGCGGCTCCTGGATCGAGTGACGCCCCGCGCCGGCCGCCGGGCCCCGCTCGGGCGGCCCGGCGGCCGGCGCCCAGCCGGGTCAGTGCAGGGCGTCGACCTCGACACCGAGGACGGCCTGCTCGTCGGGGCGGTGCACCAGCACGTCGGCGAGGTACGACTGGACCGCGTGCCGCATGCCCACGTCCCGGCCGGCCCGCTCGGAGGCCAGCCACTTGTGCTCGATGATCTGGGCGAACAACTCCTGCGGCTCCAGCTTGCGTCGCAGGTGCGCCGGCACCGCCCGGACCACCGGCTCGAAGACCTCGGTGAGCCAGCGGTGGGAGGCCTGCTGCTCGTCGGTCAGGTCGCTCTCCGCCCGGTACGCGTCGAGGTCGTTGAGCAGCTTGCGGGCCTGGTTCTCCTCGGCGTCGAGGCCGGTCAGGCGAAGCAGCCGGCGGTGGTGGTAGCCCGCGTCGACCACCTTGGGCCGGACCAGGTACCGCCCGTCGGGGATGGTGGACAGGGCCACCTCGGCCACGTCGAAGCCCAGCTCGTTGAGGCGGCGGATCCGGCCTTCGATGTCGTGCCGGGCCTCCCGCTCGACCTGCTGCTCGTAGGTGATCTCGTGCCAGAGTCGCTCGTAGCGCTGCACGACCTCCTCGCACACCACCTCGGGGTCGATCGAGTCGTGCAGCAGGCCGGCGGCCTGGAGGTCGAGCGCCTCGCCGAAGATGTTGACCCGGGCGATCTCCAGGTCCTCGCCGCGCTGGCCGTTGGACAGGGAGTTGCGCAGGGCCCCGGTCTCGGCGTCCACCAGGTACGCGGCGAACGCGCCCGCATCGCGGCGGAACAGGGTGTTCGACAGCGAGCAGTCGCCCCAGAAGAAGCCGGTGAGGTGCATCCGGACCAGCAGCACGGCGAGGGCGTCGAGCAGCCGGCCCATCGTCTCCGGTCGCAGCGTGCGGGAGAACAGCGCCCGGTACGGCAGGGAGAACTGGAGATGCCGGGTGATCAGCACCGGGTCCAGCGGCTCGCCGTCGTCGGCCTGCCGGTCGGCGACGATGGCCACCGCCTCCACCGACGGGAAGTCGATCCGTTCCAGCGCCCGCAGCAGGTCGTACTCCCGCTCGGCGACCCGCTCGCCGGTCTCCTTGACCGCGTAGACGTACCCGCCGAGACGGACGAAGCGGACGATGTGCCGGGAGATGCCCTGGGGCAGCGCCACCAGGTGCTCGGCAGGCCACTCCTCGAGCGGGGTCGACCAGGGAAGGTCGAGCAGCGCCGGGTCCACGAGGGCAGAGGTGATCCGCACGCCGACCAGCATGACGGGTCACCCCGCCGGAGCGCTCCCCATCGTGGCTCGCCCCACAGCGGGAAAACGGCGGCCCGGTAGCGTGGTCGCGTGCGCGAAACCCAGACGGTACGGCGGAAAGTGCAGTTCAGGCCGGTGCGCCCGGCCGGCTGGTGGTGCGATCTGCTGCTGCTCGCCGGATTGGTCGGGTTGACGGTCGCGCTGGCCGCCGACCGGCTGTTCGGCGTCGACCGCGCGGTCGCCGACTGGGCGGAGGCGCACCGGCCCGCCGGGGCGTACTGGGGCGCGGTGGTGCTCAACTACCTGGGTCAGGGCACCCCGCTGACCCTGATCGCGCTGGGCATGGGGGTGCTGCTGGCCCGCCGGGTGCGATCGGTGCGCCCGGTGCTGCCGCCGGTGCTCGCCTTCGGGTTCACCTACCTCACCATCGGTCCGCTGAAGGTGTGGACCGCCCGGCCAGCGCCGAGCGCCAGCGTCAAGGAGCCGTTCCTGCCCCCCGAGGCGACCCTGCCGCTGTTCCAGCACGACCTGCCGGTGCGGTTCGCCCAGTCCTACCCGTCGGGCCACGTCGCCAACGCGATCGTCTGGTACGGGGTCGTCGCGCTGCTGCTGACGCCGCTGCTGGCCAGCTTCGGCCGGACCGTCCCGCCCCGGCTGGTCACCGTCGTCAGGCTGGTTCCGCCGGCCGTCGTGCTCTGCACCACCACCTACCTGGGGTGGCACTGGTTGACCGACTCGGTGGCCGGGTTGCTGCTGGGCCTCGTCCTGGACCGGCTGCTGCACCGGGTGCCCTGGGACGACGTGCCGCTGCCCCGCCGGCGGCTGGCGGGCTGGGACCGTCCCGCGCTGTTCACCGCGACACCCTAGGGTTCGGGCCATGGAGCGGCTGGCGCGGCGGTTGGGCGTACCCGATGCGGTGGTCGTCGGTCTGGGGTCGATGCTCGGCGCGGGCGTCTTCGTGGTCTTCGCCCCGGCGGCGGCGTCGGCCGGCGGCGCGGGGCTGCTGGTGGCGCTGACCCTCGCCGGGTTCGTGGCGTTCTGCAACGCGACCAGCTCGACCTGGCTGGCGGCCCGCTACCCGGAGTCCGGCGGCACGTACGTCTACGGCCGGCAGCGGCTGGGCCCGTTCGCCGGCTTCCTGGCCGGCTGGGGCTTCGTGGTCGGCAAGACGGCGAGCTGCGCGGCGATGGCGCTGACCGTCGGGGCGTACCTCTGGCCGGGGCGGGCCCGGGTCGTCGCCGTCGTCGCCGTCGCGGCGGTGACCGCCGTGAACCTGCGTGGCATCGGCAAGACCGCGACGGCCACGAAGGCCCTGGTGGGTGTGGTGCTGGCGGTGCTGGCCCTGGTCGCGGGGGCCGGCCTGCTCGGCGGCGGCTTCGACGCGGGCCGCATCGCCGGCCCCGCTGCCCCCGGCGGCACCGGAGCGCACGGTGTGCTGGCCGCCGCCGGGTTGCTCTTCTTCGCCTTCGCCGGGTACGCCCGGATCGCCACCCTCGGCGAGGAGGTACGCGACCCGCAGCGGACGATCCCCCGGGCGGTGCCGCTGGCGCTCGGCCTGGTGCTGGTGATCTACCTGGTGCTGGCGGTGGTGGCGCTCGGCGTGCTCGGCCCCGAGCGGCTGGCCGCCTCCACCGCGCCCCTGGCCGACGTGGTGACCCTGGCCGGGCTGCCCGGCCTCGCCTGGGTGGTCCGGGCCGGGGCGACGGTGGCGGTGACCGGGGTGCTGCTGTCCCTGCTCGCCGGGGTAGGCCGAACCCTGCTGGCGATGGCCCGCCGCCGGGACGTGCCGGCCGGCCTGGCCGCGGTGCACCCCGTGCACCGGGTGCCGCACCGGGCCGAACTGGCGGTGGCCGCCGTGGTGGCGGCCGTGGTCCTCGTCGGCGACGTACGCGGGGCGATCGGCTTCTCCAGTTGCACGGTGCTGGTGTACTACGCGATCACCAACGCGGCGGCGCTCACCCTGGGCCGGGACCCGGGCCGCCGGCTGCCGCTGCGGCTGCTCGCCGCGCTGGGGCTGGTCGGCTGCGTGGCGCTCGCGGTCAGCCTGCCCCCGGCCAGCGTCCTCGCCGGGTTCGGCGTACTCGCCCTCGGCGCCGCCTGGTACGCGCTGCGCCCCGCTACTCCTCGCTGACCCGGGGCGGTGGTGGGCC
>NZ_SMKJ01000270.1:0-9942 GCF_004348615.1 Micromonospora sp. KC207 | reverse complement strand
GGGCTTACGCGCTCTTGCGGGGGGTGGCCTTCTTCGGGGCGGCCTTCCGGGCCGGGGCCTTCTTCTCGGCCTTCCCCGCCGCCTTGCCCGGGGCCGCCTTCTTCGTACCCTCGGCGGCCTTCGCCTCCGCGGCCTTCGCCCCGCCGACCCTCTTCGCCGCCGTCTTCTTGTCGGCGGCTTTGCGCGCCGGAGCCTTCGCCGCCTTCTGCGCCGATCGGGCCGACGTGATCGGGGTCGGCTCGCCGCCGCGCTCCGGCTGCTCCCCGCGCGCCGCGCGGGCCCGTTCCACCGACGCCTTCAGCGCCGCCATCAGGTCCACCGCCGCCGCCGGGGCCGCCTCGACCTCCTCCGGCTGGACCACCTCCCGACCCTCCACCTTCGCGTCGATGACCTCCTGCAACGCCGCCCGGTAGTCGTCGGTGAAGACCTCCGGCTCGAACTCGCCGGCCATCGAGTCGATCAACGAACTGGCCATCGCCAGCTCCGGCGGCCGGACCTTCAGGTCCTCGTCCAGGAAACCGAAGGCGGGGGTACGGACCTCGTCCGGCCACAGCATCGTGTTGAGCAGCAACACCCCCTCGCGTACCCGCAGGGTGGCCAGCTGCTCCCGTTGGCGCAGCGCCACCTTCACGATCGCCACCCGCTCCGAGTCGACGAGCGCGTCGCGCAGCAACACGTACGGCTTGGTCGCCGCGCCCTCCGGCTCCAGGAAGTACGCCTTGTTGTAGAGGATCGGGTCGACCTGCTCCGCCGGGACGAACTCCAGCACGTCGATCGCGTGCGAGGTGGTCAGCGGCAGGTCCGCGAAGTCCTCGTCGGTCAGGATCACCATCTCGCCGCCGCCGATGTCGTACCCCTTGGCGATGTCGTCGTAGGTGACCTCCTCCCCGCAGACCGAGCAGGTGCGCTTGTACCGGATGCGCCCCCCGTCCTTCCGATGCACCTGGTGGAAGCGGATGTCCTTTTCCTCGGTCGCCGAATAGAGCTTCACCGCGATCGAGACCAGCCCGAACGAGACCGCTCCCTTCCAGATCGCCCGCATCCCCCGCTCCTCTCCCCGACTCAGCTCAGGATCCCAAAGGATCGAAGCGGGCGCGATGACTTCTGTTGCCCTACTACAGTCAGACAATGCCCGGCGCGCCGCTGAAGCCGATGCTCGCGACGACCGGCCCGCTGCCCGTCGGCGCCGACTGGGCGTACGAGTTCAAGTGGGACGGCGTACGCGCGCTGGCCGACATCGTCGCCGGCCGGCAGCACCTGTACGCCCGCTCCGGCGTGCAGATCACCGCCGCGTACCCGGAGCTGATCAACCTCGCCGAGCAGGTCGACGACGCCCTGCTCGACGGCGAGGTGGTGCTGCTCAACCAGGCCGGGCAGCCCTCCTTCACCGCGCTCGCCGAGCGGATGCACGTGCGGGACCGCGCGAAGGCGGCCCGGCTCGCGGCGAGCGTCCCCGTGACGTACCTGATCTTCGACGTGTTGCGGCTGCGCGGCGCGGACCTCACCGGCCGGCCCTGGCGCGAACGCCGGGAGACCCTGGAGGGCCTCGGCCTCGGCGGCGCCCGATGGGCCGTGCCCCCGGTCTTCGCCGACGGCCGCGCCACCTACGAGGCGGCCGGCGAGCACGGCCTCGAAGGGGTGATGGCCAAGCGGACCGGCTCGGCCTACCGGCCCGGCGTCCGCTCGCCCGACTGGGTGAAGGTCAAGCTGGAGGTCACCGGCGACTTCGTCGTCGGCGGCTGGCGACCCGGGGCCCGCAAGATCGGCGGCCTGCTCGTCGGGGTGCCCCGTCCGGACGGCCGGCTCACCTACCGGGGCCGCGTCGGCGGCGGCATCGGCGCGGCCATCGAACGGGAACTGCTGCGCGAGCTGGAACCGCTGCGGACCGGGAGCTGTCCGTTCGCCGGCGACGTGCCCCGCGAGGATGCCCGGGGCGCCAGCTGGGTAACCCCCAGGGTCGTGGTGGAGGTGAAGTACGGCCAGCGCACCCCCGACGGCCGGCTGCGTTTCCCCCGGGTGCTGCGGCTGCGCCCCGACAAGCCGTCCGAGGAGGTGGACGATGCCGGCTGACCGGCTCAAAGTCGACGTGCAGGGCCGACCCCTGGAGTTGTCCAACCTGGACAAGGTGCTCTACCCGGCGGCGGGCTTCACCAAGGGCGAGGTGATCGACTACTACACCCGGATCGCCCCGGTGCTCCTGCCGCACCTCGCCGACCGGGCGCTGACCCGCAT
Organism: Micromonospora sp. KC207; assembly: GCF_004348615.1. Lineage (NCBI taxonomy): Bacteria > Bacillati > Actinomycetota > Actinomycetes > Micromonosporales > Micromonosporaceae > Micromonospora > Micromonospora sp. KC207. Next base: position 7,710 of record NZ_SMKJ01000270.1, on the reverse strand, counting down.
CCGCTATCCCAACGGGGTGGAGGACAAGAGCTTCTTCGAGAAGAACGCCCCCGCTGCCACCCCCGCCTGGGTACGCACCGAGACGTTGCCCGCCCCCGGCTCGACCAAGGGCCGGGAGACCATCGACTACGTGGTCGCCGACGACCTGCCCACCCTCGTCTGGCTGGCCAACCTCGCCGCCCTGGAACTGCACACGCCGCAGTGGAAGATCGGCGCACACCCCGACCTGCTCGTCGTCGACCTGGATCCCGGCCCCCCGGCCGGGCTGCGCGAGTGCTGCGAGGTGGCGCTGCTGCTGCGCGACCGGCTGGCTCGCGACGGCATCGACAGCTGTCCCAAGACCTCCGGCAAGAAGGGCATGCAGCTCTGCTGCCCGATCGCCGGCACCCAGTCCTCGGATGCCGTCTCCGACTACGCCCACCGCGTCGCCCGGGAACTGGAGGGCGAACACCCGAAGCTGGTCGTGTCGAAGATGGCGAAGAACCTGCGCGGCGGGAAAATCTTCATCGACTGGAGCCAGAACAACGCGGCGAAGACGACGGTCGCCCCGTACTCGTTGCGCGCCCAGTCGATGCCGTCCGTGTCGACCCCGTTGACGTGGGACGAGGTGGAGGCCGGCGCGGCCGGCAAGCGCCCGGCAGCGAAGCCGTATACCAGCGCCGAGGTGCTCAGGCGGGTGGACAGGCACGGCGACCTGCTGGCGCCGCTGCTCACCGCCGGCCCCGAGGTGTAAGGAAGGGCCCCCTGCAATCGCATTCCGTTGTACAAGGGGCCCCTCCTAACCAGCCAACCAACCCCGCTAACCGACAACGGCGAGGGCGGCCCCGCTCGTAACGGTACGGTGACCTACCGTGGCCCGAGTGGGCCGTGCCGACAGGGAGGTGTGCGATGGGAACGCCGGACGTGGTGTCCCTGTCGGTTGCCGGGCGGGCCGACGTCGACCGGCCGCTGTTCACCTTCTGCGACGACGCGACCGGCGAGCGGGTTGCCCTGAGCGCCGCCGACCTGGGCGACTGGGCGGCGCGCACCGCCGGGCTGCTGCGCGACGGGTGCGGGCTGGGCCCGGGCAGCCGCGTCGCGGTGCTGCTGCCGCCGCACTGGCGTACCGCTGCGGTGCTGTTGGGTGCCTGGTCGGTGGGGATGGCCGTGTCGTTCCGGCCTCGCGCTACCGCCGGGTTGCCGGTCCTGGAGCCGGGCGGGGACCGGCCGTACGACGCGGTGTTCGTCACCCCGGAGCGGCTCGACGACTGGCTGGAGGACGTGCCCGACGGCGTGCACCGGTACCTCGTCGGCGCCGGGCGCGGCCCGCTGGCGGAGGTGCCCGTCGGCTGGCTCGACTGGGATGTCGAGGTGCTCCGACACACCGACGCGCCGCCCGACTACGCCGGCGTCCACCCGGCGGAGGCGGCGACCCCCGACGGCACCAGCTTCGGCGCGTGGGGCCGCCTCGCCAGGGAGGTGGCCGACCAGCTCGGCCTGCGGGCCGGTGACCGGCTGCTGGTCGACGCCGCCGAGCACGATCAGCCGTTGAAGTGGCTGCTCGCGCCGTTGTCCGCTGGAACGTCGGTGGTGGTCTGCGCCAACCTCGACCGGTCCCGCCTCGACGCCCGGATCGCCGCCGAGGAGATCACCCGGGTGCTCTGACCGCCGACCGCCACGTGACCGGTGCCCCCTGGCCGCCGTGTCGGGAAGGTGGCGGTATCCGAGCGGCGGGATAACGCCATTTCGCCGACATGACGCCGGGGAAGCCTGTCCAACAGCGCTGCCCGGCCGCCTGGCGTCACATCGACGCCAACCCTCTTCCGGGGCTGTCGTCGGGGCCTCTGACGTGGTCTTATACCGCTACGACGACGTCATGACCCGATCATGGCAACCCCGCGTCGCTCCGCACCGCTCCCATTCCTGAAATGCACCGCACCCGGCCTGGACCCGATCCACAACTTCATGGACTACACGCAGGACTCCTGCATGGACATGTTCACGCCCGGCCAGGCGGACCGGATGAGCGACGCCTGGGTGGCGTTCCGGGCCGGCGGCGCGGGCTGACCCGGCACCTTGTCGGGTCGACGGGCCACCATTCTGATGGCCCGTCGACCCCCGGCGTCAGCGCGGCCCGCACCCGGGCGGCAAGGCGTCAGTGTCGGCCGAACACCTTCGCGGCGGGGCCGAGCCGGAGCAGGACCGTCTCGCCCGTGGCGTCCTGGACGGCGTCGTTGTCGGTGACCGCGTACACCTGACCGTTGCCGGCCACGGTCAGGCCCTCCAGCTTCTCCTGGGTCCAGCCGTCGGTGGCGCGCAGCGCCGGCAGCACGTCGACGGCGAGCGTCTTCGGCAGCACCGCCAGTGGGCCCGGCGCGGCCGGGCCGGCGGGCATCGGCACGGTGTAGACGCGCTTGATCGCGGCGGCCGGGCCGTTCAGCTTGTCCCGTTCGACGACCGCGAGCCGGTTGCCGACCACGGTCACCTCGGACAGCCCGATCCAGTCACCTGGGACGACGGTGGACTCCAGCCGGTATCCGAACCAGCTCCACGTCCCGGCCGCCACGTCGTACCGTCCGATGCGGGCGACGCCGGCCGGGTCGGTGGACACCTCGCGCTGGAGCACCGCCCAGACGATCTCCCGGCCGTGCCGGTCGGTGCTGGCGGTGACCCCCTCGAAGCCCTGCTTGCCGAGCCCGGCGGCGACCTCCGCCGGCAGCGGCACGGTCTGCTGGGTCTTCCCGTCGCCGTCGAGCCGGACCAGCTTGTTCTCCGTGCCCTTGGCGCCCTCGACCGCGAGCCAGAAGCCACCCTGCGGGCGGGCGAAGATCCCCTCCGCGTCGTACCCGGTCGGGTTGCCGTCGGCGTCGGTCACGGGCAGGGAGTTCGTGATCACCGCCGGCATCCGTCGGGTGTCGACGGTCAGGATCCGGGTCGGGGCGTACGCCGCGTCGGTGACGCTGTAGAGCTGCTGCGGCCGGCCCGGTGCGGCGGAGAGGGCACCGAGCGCTCCCCAGCCGATCGGCGCGCCCTGCGCGTCGTCGGCCGAGACGATGCTCGGAAAGCCGGGGGTGTCCCCGCCCAGCCGGTAGAGCGACACCGAGGCGCGTACGCCCGCGTCGGCGTCGTCGGTCTCGCTGGACACGGCGAGCAGGCCCCGCGACGGGATCGGCAGCAGGCCCTCCGGGCCGTTGGTGGCGGGCAGGCCCTGGCGGAAGACCGGGGCGGTCGGCCGGCTGACGTCGTACACGGCGACGAAGTTGCTCCGCTCCGAGCCGACGAACGCGTACCGCACCCCGTGGTACTCGGCGATCGCGACGCCCTCCGGCTCGGTGCCCTTCTTCGCGGCCCGGTCCTCGTTGTGCAGGCCGTAGCGGACGGCGAGGCGTTCGAAGGTGTTGCCCGCGTCCCAGGCCACCTGACCGGTCCGGCTGTCGAAGACGGACCAGCCGCGGCTGCCGCCCCGCCAGTCACCCTCGTTGGCGGTGGCCAGGTAGCGGTCGTCGACCCAGGCCACGGCGTCGGGCTCGCGGGGAACGTCGGTGGTCGAGCCGGTCAGGTCGATCCTGCCGTCCTTGACGGTGTCGATGCCGCTGACCGAGGCCGTGCCGGCGCTGAAGGCTCGGGTGATCCGACCGGTGGGCAGGTCCACCAGGACGATGCCGTTGTTCTCCTGGAGGGTGACCGCGAGCTGGTTGCCTTCGTTGATCGAGACGTACTCGGGTTCCGGGTCGGTGGGTTCGGTGATCCCGGCGGCGGCCAGCGCCGGCAGCGCCTGGCCGCCGGCGGCGGTCAGCGGCACGGTCCGCAGCTGCCACCGCTGCGGCGTCGCCCTGCCGTCGAGGTCGACGATCTGCACGAAGCCGGCGGGGGCCTGGGGCAGGTCGCCCTTCTTGCCGCCGGGCGGGGTGGCGTCCTCGTCGCGCTCGTTCTCGATCGCGATCGTCGCGTACCGCTGGTCGTGGCTGATCGCGATCGAGTCCGGCTGCCCGCCGAGGTCGATGCTGCGTACCCGCTGGCGGGTGGCCAGCTCGATCACGTCGAGGCGGCCGGAGGGCGCGGTGTAGCTGGCGCTGGTGTTGACCACGACCAGGGCGTACCGGCCGAGGATCGCCACCGAGGTGGGCTCGTCCTCGGCGTCGCCGAGCTGGGCGAGGGAGAGCGTGCCGAGCCCGCGCGGCCGGTCCGGGCGGGAGATGTCGAGGAAGCCGATCCGGCGTGCCGCCGCGTCGGTGTAGACCAGCGTGCGACCGTCCGGGCTGACGGCCGAGATCTCGGCGACCGTCTCCGTCGCCGGGTCCTCGCCGGCCGGGCGGTTCTGGAACACGGGATAGGTGGCGGCGCGGTCGAAGGTGAGGCCCCCGGCGGGGCGGTGCCGGCCGGCGTCCGCCGGGCCGGCGACGGCCAGCGTGCCCGTGATGGCCAGCGCGGCGGCGGCGATGCCGGCCGTCGGGGTGCGGGTGCGTTTCGGTGCCACGTGGTCCTCCGTCTGCTCGGACTGCGACGGAGGCTGGCACGCACGGCCGAGCGCGAGCTGTCCCGGCCGTTAACGGCGAGCGAACAACCTCAGGCCAGGGCCCGGGTGCGCCGGTGTGCCCGAAATTGCGTTGACGCCGCTGACGTCCGGGCCGCCTACTGGCGGCTCATACCTTCGCCGTACGGCACTGGCGGCGGTGCGAGGAAGGGACCATTGTGGACGCGACGGACGGGTGCGTGGACGCCCTCACCTGGAAGGAGTTCGGTGAGGAACAGCTCGGGGCGCTCACGGAGCTGGCCGAGGCGTGCCTGGCCGCAGACGGCGGGCTGCCGCTGTTCGTCCGCCCCGCACTACTGCGGGCCCGGCTCCTCCAGACCCGTACCCTCGGCGCCTGGCACGACAATCGTCTGGTCGCGGCCGTCGGCGTCGGTCTGGGCACGCAGCCGGCCGGCAGCACCGGAATGGTGCATCCGGGCTGGCGCGGGCGGGGTCTCGGCGGCCGGCTGCTGGACTGGGCCGTGGAGCAGGCGGGGGACGCCGCCCTGCTGCTGACCACCGAGTCCTGGAGCCCCGGGGCGGAGCGGCTCTTCGTGGCGCGCGGTTTCGAGCGGACCTTCGCCGAGTGGGTGCTGCGGCACGACCTCGCCGCCCTGCCGGACGTGTCGCCGCCCGACGGGGTGCGCACCGGGCCGGTGACTCGGGAGTCCTGCCCCGAGCTGTTCGAGGCGTACCGGGCGTCGTTCGCCGACCGGCCCGGCTTCCGGGCGCCCGAGGCGCAGGAGTGGCTGGGCGAGCTGTGGGACGACGACGGGTACCGGCCGGACCTGTCGCTGATCGCCCGCGGCCCCGACGGTGCCGCCGTCGGCTTCGTCAACGTCGTCGACAACTGGATCGACCAGGTGGGCGTGGTGCCCGGCTGGCGGCAGCGGCGGGTGGGTGCGTACCTCGTGGGTGCCGCGCTGCGGTCGCTGGCCGGCGACGGCGCCGGCCAGGCGTGGCTCTGCGTCAACGACGACAACCCGGCTGCTGTGCTGTACCGGCGGCTCGGATTCGGCGACGCCGGCCGCCGCGCCCGCTACCTGCACCGACGCTTTTGAACGCGGGGCGGTCGGCCGGGTTCGCCCCCTCCGCCCGGCCCGGGAACAACCGATCCTGGGCCGGGCGTGGCCGGTCCGCGCGTCAGTCGACCGTCGGCAGCGGCGGGCCCAGGACGTCGTCGGCGTCGATGATCGTGTACGCGTACCCCTGCTCGGCGAGGAACCGCTGCCGGTGTGCCGCGTACTCGGTGTCGATGGTGTCCCGGGACACGACGGTGTAGAAGTGGGCCTGCCGGCGGTCGGCCTTCGGCCGCAGCACCCGGCCCAGCCGCTGCGCCTCCTCCTGTCGCGACCCGAACGTGCCCGACACCTGGATCGCCACCGCCGCCTCGGGCAGGTCGATGGAGAAGTTGCCCACCTTGGAGATCACCAGGGTCCGCACCTCGCCTGACCGGAACGCGTCGAACAGCCGCTCCCGCTCCTTGTTCGTGGTCGACCCCTGCACGATCGGGGCGTCCAGGTACTCGCCGAGCTGGTGCAGCTGCTCGATGTACCCGCCGATGACAAGGACCTGCTCGCCGGGGTGCCGGTCGACCAGCGCCCGCACCACGGGCAGCTTGGTGCGGGCGGTGGCCGCCATCCGGTAGCGCTCCTCGGACTCCGCCGTCGCGTAGGACATCCGCTCGGCGTCGGTGAGGGTCACCCGTACCTCGGTGCACTGGGCGGGGGCGATCCAGCCCTGCTGCTCGATGTCCTTCCACGGCGCGTCGTACCGCTTGGGGCCGATCAGGCTGAACACGTCGCCCTCGCGGCCGTCCTCGCGGACCAGGGTGGCGGTCAGGCCGAGCCGGCGGCGGGCCTGGAGGTCGGCGGTGAACCGGAAGATCGGCGCGGGCAGCAGGTGCACCTCGTCGTAGACGACCAGGCCCCAGTCGCGGGCTCCGAACAGGTCGAGGTGGGTGAACGCGCCGCCGCGCCGCGAGGTGAGCACCTGGTACGTGGCGATGGTGACCGGCCGGATCTCCTTGCGCTCGCCGCTGTACTCGCCGATCTCGTCCTCGGTCAGCGAGGTGCGGGCGATCAGCTCGCGCTTCCACTGCCGGCCGGCGACGGTGTTGGTGACCAGGATCAGCGTGGTGGCCTTTGCCTCGGCCATCGCCGCCGCCCCGACCAGGGTCTTGCCCGCGCCGCAGGGCAGCACCACCACCCCGGACCCGCCGGCCCAGAACGCCTCCACGGCCTCCCGCTGGTACGACCGCAGCGTGAACGGCTTCCCGCCGTCCTTGCCGGCCTCGGCCAGCTCGATCGGGTGCGCCTCGCCGTCGACGTATCCGGCGAGGTCCTCCGCCGGCCAGCCGAGCTTGAGCAGCGCCTGCTTGAGCCGCCCCCGCTCGGACGGGTGCACGGCGATCGTGTCGTCGTCGAGCTTCGCGCCGAGCATCCCGGCGAGCTTCTTGCTCTTGGCGACCTCGATCAGCACCAGCCGGTCCAGGGCGCGCAGCACCAGGCCGTGCGCCGGGTCGTTGGCGAGCTGGAGCCGGCCGTACCGGTCCATCGTCTCCGCCACGTCGACCAGCAGCGCGTGCGGCACCGGGTAGCGGCTGTACTTCAACAGCGCGTCCACCACGGCCTCGGCGTCGTGGCCGGCGGCGCGGGCGTTCCACAGGCCGAGCGGGGTGAGCCGGTACGTGTGCACGTGCTCGGGCGAGCGTTCCAGCTCGGCGAACGGCGCGATCGCCATCCGGCAGGACTGGGCGTCGGGGTGGTCGATCTCCAGCAGCAGGGTCTTGTCCGACTGCACGATCAGTGGTCCACCGCTCACGCCAGCGTCCTCTCCTCGGCCTGGTCGCCGGCCGTCCGGGGGGCGGCCACCCGCCTGAGACCGACCATCCAGTGTTGCACGAAGCCGGTTTGGGGCCGAAAATTCGGACACCAGGTGCAACCATTCCGGTACGTCCGGCGTCTAGCAGAGGGACGACCGACCCGGGGAGGCCCCATGAGACAGGTTCGGTTCACCACCCGGGTCGTCGCCCTGGCTGTGGTCACGCTGGTCGGCGTCGGTGCGTGCACGCCCGATCAGCAGGCCGACCCGGGTGGCCGTGGAGGAGGGCTCGCCCAGGCCGGCTCTGCGGAGAAGGCAACGGGGGCGGGCGGTTCGTCCGGTTCCGACCAGCGGACCCGGCCGGAACCGAAGCCCACCCCCACGAAGGCCAAGCC
>NZ_SMKJ01000026.1:0-37655 GCF_004348615.1 Micromonospora sp. KC207 | reverse complement strand
GTCCCCGTCCGACGGCGAGTGCGGAGCCTTCCGCAGGACCCAGACCGACGGCGATCCCCGGCCTGACCGTGAACGCGCCGCCCCTGAATCCACCGACCGTGAACGCGCCGCCCCTGAACCCACCGACCGTGAACGCGCCGACCGTGGACACGAGGTCGGCCGCAGATCCCGAGCCGGCCGACGAGCCCAGCCCGGCGCCGCAGACCCCGGCCGTTCCGCCCCGGCCTACCGTCCTCGCCTCCGCTTCCCCGGCCGAGCCCGCCCGATGAGGGCTGTCGCCGTCGGCCCGCACGCCCATCAAGATCATCCTCGATCGCGGAAGCGGTGGCCCCACGGCGCGACGGATGCCACTGCTTCCCGGATCGAGCGTGACCATCGTCCAGGGCCTCGGTGGAAAATGCGGAGATGGGAGCGACAAGACTGAGCGGACCGGATCGGCCCGCAGGCGGAGGGGCGCCTTCCCGCGTCACGGTCGCCCCGCCGGGCCCGAGCCTGCGCGCCGCCCGCCTGATCACCGAGCTGACCGCGCCCGCAGTCCTGGTGACCACGCTGACGGTGCTGATCGGCTGGCACGGCGGCAGGAGCGGCGCGCACGGGCTGGCCTGGGGGCTGCTCGCCACCGTCTTCGCCAGCGGGATCCCCTTCGCGTACATCGTCGGCGGGGTGCGCCGCGGTCGACTCACCGACCACCACGTCGGCGTACGCGAGCAGCGCCGCCTGCCGCTGCTGTTCGGGCTGACCTCGACGGCGGGCGGGTGGGCGCTGCTCGCCGCGCTCGGCGCGCCCCGCCCGTTGCTGGCGCTGGTGGCGGCGGGCGTGGTGGGTCTCGTGGTGGCAGTGACGGTGAGCCACTGGTGGAAGATGTCGATCCACACGGCGGTCGCCGCCGGCGCGGTGGTGGTGCTGGTGCTCACCTTCGGCCCGCTGCTGCTGACCGCCGCTCCGTTGCCGGTGCTGGCCGGCTGGTCCCGGGTACGGCTGCGAGCCCACACCGTGCCGCAGGTGCTGGTCGGCGGCACCGTAGGCGGGCTGGTGGCCGGAGCCGTCTACGGCGCGCTCAGCTGAGCGCGCCGTAGACGGCTCCGGCCCGGCCACCGCCCGGCCTGCGCTCGACGGCCCCGTGGATCAGGCCCCGTCGTCGGCGAGCCGGTGCCGGTTCGCCTCGATCCAGGCGTTCAGGGCGGCCGGGTCGTCCGGGTCCACCCCGTCGGCCATCAGCTGGGCCACCGCCGCCGTGGCGGCGCTGCGCCGTTCGCCGGTGGAGTAGAGCCGGGCGAACTCGGGGATCATCTCCTCGATCGCGGTGTCGGTCCGGGCTGCCGCCGCCTGCGGCAGCCCTTTGCGCCGGGCCGCGTACGCCGCCCAGCCGCGCAGCACCCGGGGCAGCATCGCCGCGTCGTCCATGTCGAGCACGGCCCGCCGGTGCACCCAGTCCAGCAGAAACAGCTCGGCCACGGTGGGGCTCCAGCGTAGCGGGTCGGCGTCGGGGAAGCTCGCCGCGTGGTCGAGCAGCAGGCTGAGGCAGAAGTGCAGCGAGGCAAGCCCCGCGCCGTCGGACGGGTCCAGGTCGTAGCGGGTGGCCTCGGGCGAGGCGAGGAACGCCCGAACCAGCTCCGTGCGCTGGTCGCCGGAGAGCGGCTCGGCGTCCCGGGTGGCCCCGGCCGGCGACGGGGGCAGCAGCGCCAGCCGGGCACCGGCCAGCGCCCGGTCGGTGGCGAGGGAACCCTCGGCGGGCAGCTCGCCCAGGTCGTCGGTGACGGCCAGGTGCCGGCCGACCTCGCCGCGCATCCGGGCCGGGTCCTCCTCACGGAACCAGGTCAGCTCGTCGCCGTCGACCATCTCCCGGACCTGGTCGACGATGCGCCCTGCGGGGCCGCCGACGAAGACGTCCTTGGTGATGCCGATGTTGTGGTCGACCAGGGCCACCAGCGCGTGCTCGGGACCGCCGGCGGCGTCGTCGTAGGCGAACGTCGCCAGGTAGGAGGTCTGGTCGCCGTACACGTCGCCGTAGCACCAGGTGCCGGTGAGGTGCACCCGGCCGAGGTGCGCGGACCAGGCCGGGGCCAGGGTGCCGGCATTGACCCTCGCCGCGCCCTCGGCGTCGGGCACCAGGGCGGCGAAGACGGAGCGGATGGTCCTCGCCGCGGCCGTGCGGCGGCGGGAGGTGGCGACGAGGAAGCCCGTGACGAACTCCCGCACGGCCGCCTGCCGGTCGGTCTCCGCGACCGAGTAGACGCTGCCGAGCAGCGCCGCGCCGAGCATCTCGGCATCGAGGGCGGTGTCGAGCCTGGTCACGTCGCGTGCGGCGTGCAGCACCGCGTCGTAGGGGGTCTGAGGCGTGGCCATGCGTCGACCCTACGCCCGCCGGCGGCCCCCGAACAGCGAAGAAGACCCCGGTAGTCAGCGGCGGGCGGCCTCGCGCAACGCCTGCTGTGCCTGCCCGTGGCGGGCCAGCACCGTCCGCGCCGGCTCCAACACGTACTCCCGCCCGACGGCGCCGACGGCGAGGGTGAGGCGCTGCTCGGCCCGGCCGCGCGCCCGGCGGGCCGCCCATCGCACGACGGGCCTGGTCAGCGCCGCCACCAGCAGCCCGGCGAGGAGGCCGCCGAGCAGCAGCAACGTGGGCAGCGGGGCCTCGCCGACCCGGGGATCGTCGAGGGCCGGCAGCCCGAGGACGCGCAGCGCGTAGCCGAGTGCGAGCCAACCGAGGCCGGCCACGGCCGCGACGGTGACCAGCCACTGCACCCCGCCGACGATCCGCCACCAGGCGGGCCGGCGGCCCATCCCGAGGTCGGTCTGGGCCACCGCGCGGTCCAGGGCGTCCGGCAGGTCGCCCAGCCGGGACCGGGCGGCGGTGGTCACCGCGGCGGCCCAGGGCTCGGGCAGGCCGGCGCCGGCGTAATCGGCCACGGCCCGCACGGCCAGCCCCAGCGCCGAGCGCTGTGCGGCGGTCGGATCGGGTACGGAGGTCGCGGCGACCAGGCTCTCCGCCGGGTCACCGGCGTCGCCGCCCCTGGGCGGGCCGGGCAGGTGCAGCCGGCGCAGCGGGTCGGGGCGCAGATGTCGCCAGCTGCGCACCAGCGGCCAACCAGTGCTCGCGGCGGCCCGGTGCCGGTACGCCCCCTCGACCGCCGCCGCCACGGCCGACACCCCGGCCACCCCGGCCAGCGCCCGGGCCAGCCCGGAGGCGGTCGGCCCGTCCGTCGGGTCGGCCGTGGGCTCGGCGGCGACCAGCTCGGCCAGCCCGGCGACGACCGTGTCCACGTCGCCGGCGAGGCGACGCAGGGCGGCCTGCCGCTCGGCGACCGTACGCTCCAGGGTGGCCCGCAGGTCGGTGATCCCGGACGGGTCGACGGCGGTGGTGGCCAGCAGCGGCACCCCGCCCAGCCCGTCGGCGTCGAGCAGCCGGCGCAGGTCGTCCAGGACGCGGGGCAGCTCGGCCGGGGGCAGCCGGTCGGCCTGGTTGAGCACGACCAGCGTCACGTCCCGGTGCCGGTGGAACTCGCGCAGGTAGCTGGTGTGGATCACCCGGTCGGCGTACTTCTGCGGGTCGACGACCCAGACCACCAGGTCGACCAGGCCGAGCAGGCGGTCCACCTCCAGCCGGTGCGACCGCTGCACCGAGTCGAAGTCGGGCAGGTCGAGCAGGACCAGCCCGTGCAGGGCCGACTCGTCGTCGCCGTCGAGCGCGCTCTCCCGGACGAACCGGTGCCGGGGCAGCACGCCGGTCCAGTCGAGCAGTCGGTTCGCGCCGTCGAGCGGGCCCCAGACGCAGGCGTGCGCCACCCCGGTGGTGGGGCGGCGCACCCCGACCGGGGAGAGGTCGAGCCGGGCGAGCGCGTTGAACAGGCTGGACTTGCCGCTGCCGGTGGCACCGGCGAGGGCGACGACCGTGTGGTCGCGGGAGAGAGCGAGCCGGGTGCCGGCCCGCTCGACGAGGGTGTGCGCGGGCACGAGCTGGGTGTCCGGGAGCTGGCCGTCGGCCGCGTCGAGGAACCGGCGGACGGCCGCCAGGCGGGCGATCAGCACGTCCGGGTCGACCCGCTGGTCGCCCCGCAGTGCCTCGCGCACCCGGCCGACGATGTTGGGGCTCACCGGGCCTCGCCTTCCGGGATCAGCGCCGAGGGCAGGGTCGCGGCGCCGGCGGCGGCCAGGCCACTGCGGTGCCGGGCCTCCTCCACCCGGTCGGCCGCCGCCCGCAGGGCGTCCCCGGCGTCCGCCGCCGGACGCGTCGTCGCCGTTCGGGACAGGAACCGGGTGGCCTCCGCGTCGAGCAGCTCGCGGATTCGCCCCAGCAGGTCGTTCCGGGCCTTCGCGGCCAGCGTACGCACCGCCTGATCGCCGAAGATCGCCTGGAGTACGACCTGCCCGGCGGTCGTGGTGCCGGCCCCGGCGGCGACCTCCAGCCCGGTCGGGATGAACGCCGTCGAGGCGAACACGGCGATCATCACGGCCAGCCCGGTGGCGTTCACCGCGTACGCGGCCGTGCGGGCCACGAACCGCCGGTCGGCGCCCTCGGCCCGGACCAGCGTCAGCACCTCACGTTGCCAGTCCCGGACCAGTCGTTCGGCGCGGTCGGAGAAGTCGGTGCCCGGGTGGGCGAGCTGCGGGTCCAGCAGGGCCGCACCGGCAGGGTGCGCCCGCCACCCGGTGTACGCGTTCTCGGCCGCCTCGGCGGCTGCCCCGCGCAGCAGTGTGACGAGCTGCGACTCGATGGCGTCACGCAGCTCGGTGGCGGGGGCGGGCCGGCCGGTCACCGTCGCCACGAGTCGGTCCCGCAGCCGGCCGATCCGCGCCTCCAGGGTGCGGAAGAACTGGCCGGTGCCGACGAACTCCTGCCAGCGGGCGAGTACCTCGCCGCGCAGCATCCGGCCGTCCTTGAGGCCCTGCTCCACGGTCCGCTCGGCCGCCTGGTACGCGGCCACGACCCGCTCGTCGAGGGCGTCGGCGCCGGCTCCCTGCTCGTCGGCGGCGTCGGCCAGGCCCGCGGCGGCGGGGCCCAGCGCGGCCAGCGCGCCGTCCAGGGTCTGCCGGACGACGGTGGCGCGGGCCCCGGCGTCGGCGGCCAGCCGGGAGAACCAGGTGCTCAGCGGCTCGGTGATCTTGTCCGGCAGGAGGCCCTGGCCGTCGACCCAGGTCTCCGGCAGGACGAACAGGGGCGCCGCGCCGAGGCCCTGGGCGGCGAGCATCTCGGCCAGGTGGGCGGCCACCTCGTCGGTGGCCTCCGCCGGCACCCGGTCGAGCACCATGGCGATCACCACCCCCCGGGCGCGGGCGGTGTGCAGCAGCTCCCAGGGAACCGCGTCGGCGTACCGGGCGGCGGTGGTGACGAAGAGCCAGAGGTCGGCGGCGGCGAGGAGCTGGTTGGCGAGCGCACGGTTGGCGTCGACCACCGAGTCGATGTCGGGGGCGTCGAGGAAGGCCAGCCCGGCGGGCAGCGCCGGGGCCGTCACGATCTGGAGGGTGTCCGGGTCCTCGCTCGGCTCGCTGGTGCGGGTGAGGCCGGGCAGCAGCTCGCCCTGCCGGAACCAGCAGGAGTCGGCCGGGTTGCACACGAGCACCGGTGAGCGGGTGGTCGGCCGGAGCACCCCGGCGGCGCTGACACGGGCCTGGACGAGGCTGTTGACCAGGGTCGACTTGCCGGCCCCGGTGGAGCCGCCGACGACCACGAGTAGCGGCGCGTCGAGCCGGGCGAGGCGGGGCAGGAGATAGTCGTCGAGTTGCGCGGTCAGGCTCGCGCCGACCCGCCGGGCCGCTTCGGCCGAGGGCAGGGCGAGCGGGAACCGGGCCGCGCCGATCGCGGCCCGCAGGGCGGTGAGCGCGGCGGGCAGGCCGTCTCCGGAAGGGCCGGACGGGTCCTCCCCGGCATCCCCCATGCCGGTACGGGCTGCGACGGCGGGCGAACCGGTTCCGATGGCGGGATCGCCGTGCGTCGTCACCGCTAAAGCGTGCCCGACCGGCGCAGGGTAATACAACCGGGCTCCCCCGAACGCGAGGTTGCGTCGGGTCGACTCAACTTGACTTGACGATCGCCGCAGGCATGGCACTATTGAGTCAAGTTCACTCAACTTGTGGCGAGTGCGCGGCGGGGCGGTCCCCGTCACCTGTTCCAACGTAAGAAGCGAGGAAGCGAAGATGGCACGTGCGGTCGGTATCGACCTCGGCACGACGAACTCCTGCGTCAGCGTTCTCGAGGGCGGTGAGCCCACCGTCATCGCGAACGCTGAGGGCTCGCGGACGACCCCGTCGATCGTCGCGTTCGCCCGCAACGGCGAGGTGCTCGTCGGTGAGGTCGCCAAGCGCCAGGCGGTGACGAACCCGGACCGGACCATCCGGTCGGTCAAGCGGGAGATCGGCACCAACTGGACCGTCGACATCGACGGCAAGAAGTACACCCCGCAGGAGATCTCGGCCCGGACGCTGATGAAGCTCAAGCGGGACGCCGAGGCGTACCTGGGCGAGCAGATCACCGACGCGGTGATCACCGTCCCGGCCTACTTCAACGACGGCCAGCGCCAGGCCACCAAGGAGGCCGGCGAGATCGCCGGCTTCAACGTGCTGCGGATCGTGAACGAGCCGACCGCGGCGGCCCTGGCGTACGGGCTGGACAAGGGCTCCAAGGAGCAGACCGTCCTGGTCTTCGACCTCGGCGGCGGCACCTTCGACGTGTCGCTGCTGGAGCTGGCCGAGGGCGTCATCGAGGTCAAGTCGACCAGCGGTGACAACCACCTCGGCGGCGACGACTGGGACCAGCGGATCATCGACCACCTGGTGAAGACCTTCCGGGGCGAGCACGGCATCGACCTGGCGCAGGACAAGATGGCCCTCCAGCGGCTCCGCGAGGCGGCCGAGAAGGCCAAGATCGAGCTGTCGGCGGCCACCACCACCAACATCAACCTGCCGTACATCACGGCCGGCTCCGCCGGCCCGCTGCACCTGGACGTGACGCTCAGCCGCGCCGAGTTCCAGCGGATGACGCAGGACCTGCTGGACCGCTGCAAGGGCCCGTTCGAGCAGGCCGTGAAGGACGCCGGGATCAAGGTCTCCGACGTCGACCACGTCATCCTCGTCGGCGGCTCCACCCGGATGCCGGCCGTCACCGACCTGGTCAAGCAGCTCACCGGCAAGGAGCCCAACAAGGGCGTCAACCCCGACGAGGTCGTCGCCGTGGGCGCCGCCCTCCAGGCCGGCGTGCTCAAGGGCGAGGTCAAGGACGTCCTGCTGCTCGACGTGACCCCGCTGAGCCTGGGCATCGAGACCAAGGGCGGCATCTTCACCAAGCTCATCGAGCGCAACACCACCATCCCGACCAAGCGCTCCGAGGTCTTCACCACGGCCGACGACAACCAGCCGTCGGTGCTGATCCAGGTGTTCCAGGGCGAGCGGGAAATCGCGGCCTACAACAAGAAGCTCGGCACCTTCGAGCTGACCGGCCTCCCGCCCGCGCCGCGCGGCGTGCCGCAGATCGAGGTCACGTTCGACATCGACGCCAACGGCATCGTGAACGTGCACGCGAAGGACCTGGGCACCGGCAAGGAGCAGAAGATGACGATCACCGGCGGCTCCTCGCTGCCGAAGGACGACATCGAGCGGATGCGCCGTGACGCCGAGGAGCACGCCGAGGACGACAAGCGTCGCCGCGAGGAGGCGGAGACCCGCAACCTCGCCGAGGCACTCCAGTGGCAGACCGAGAAGTTTCTCGCCGAGAGCGGCGACAAGCTGCCGGGCGAGAACCGGGAGCAGCTCAACGAGGCCCTCGGCGAGCTGCGCGGCGCGCTCGGCGGCCAGGACATCGACAAGATCAAGGCGGCTCACGAGAAGCTTGCCCAGGTCTCCCAGCAGGCCGGCTCGCTGCTCTACGCGTCCCAGCAGGCCGAGCAGGGCGAGCAGCCGGGGGCGGCCGGCCCGGGCGCCGGCGCGACCGGCGGTGCCAAGGCCGGCGGCGCGGACGACGTGGTCGACGCCGAGATCGTGGACGAGGACAAGAAGTGACGATCCGCCTCGGACACGTACTCACGGCCAAGGGATGAGGTAACCGCATGACGGAGAAGCCACGAGCCGCCGACCCGGTGGAGTCCGGGTCGACGCCGGGTGGCTCCGCGACCGCCGGGCAGTCCGAGCAGCCGCGGGTCGTCATCCGTGACAACCGCAGGATCAGTAAGCCCGAGGTGCCCGCCGCGACCGACGCCGGGGCGGACAGCCCGGCGGAGGGCCTGGTCGAGGACGTCGAGATCGTGGTCGACGAGATCAAGGTCGAGGCCGCGTCGGTGGACGGGCCGCCCGTGGTCGACGCCCCGGCGCAGCCGGTCGAGGGCACGGCCCCGGCCGTCGCAGCGCCGCTCGGCGCCGAGCTGGAGGCGCTGCGGGCCGAGCTGGACGAGCGGACCCGGGACCTGCAACGGGTGACGGCGGAGTACGCCAACTACCGCAAGCGGGTGGACCGGGACCGCAGCCTCGTCCAGGAGCAGGCGACCGGTTCGGTGCTCGCCGCGCTGCTGCCGATCCTCGACGATTTGGACCGCGCCCGCGAGCACGGCGACCTGGTGGGTCCGTTCGGCACGGTGGCCGAGCAGCTCACCACGGCGTTGGGCAAGTTCGGCCTGTCCGCGTTCGGCGAGCAGGGCGACCCGTTCGACCCGACCCGGCACGAGGCGGTGGCCCACCAGACCTCCGCCGACGTCACCGAACCGACCTGCGTGCAGGTCATGCGCCGGGGCTACCAGCTCGGCGAGCGGCTGCTGCGGCCAGCCATGGTCGCGGTCGCCGACCCGGAGTAGTGCCGACCCGTGTCGTCCCGCCCGCCCACACCGGGCGGGCGGGACGTTCGGGGTACGTCCCGTGGAAGGGGGTGGACCGGTGAGTACCAAGGACTGGATCGAGAAGGACTACTACGCCACGCTGGGCGTGCAGAAGTCCGCCTCCTCGGACGAGATCAAGAAGTCGTACCGGAAACTGGCCCGGGAGTCGCACCCGGACCACAACCCGGGCGACCCCAGGGCCGAGGAGCGGTTCAAGGCCGTCTCCGAGGCGTACGCGGTGCTCGGCGACGAGGCCAAGCGCCGCGAGTACGACGAGATGCGCTCGCTGTTCGGCTCGGGCCAGTTCCGGCGTAACGCCCGGGGTCCGGGTGGCCCCGGCGGGCAGCCGTTCGACGTCTCCGACATGTTCGGCGGCGCGGCGGGCGGCGGTGACCGCCGCTTCGGCGGGGCCGGCTTCCAGGACCTGTTCAGCTCGATCTTCTCCGGTGGCGGTGCCGGCGGTCCGGCCCGCCCGCGCGGCCCGGCGAAGGGCCGGGACATCGAGACCGAGGTGGCGCTCGACTTCGGCGACGCGGTACGCGGGGTCACCCTCCCGTTGACCCTGCGCGCGCCCGGCGTCTGCGACACGTGCGCCGGCAGCGGGGCGAAACCCGGCACCTCGCCGGTGACCTGCCCGGTCTGCCACGGAGCCGGGGTGACCAACCGCAACCAGGGGTCGTTCAGCTTCTCCGAGCCGTGCCGCAACTGCCAGGGCGTGGGGACGGTCGTCGAGGAGAAGTGCCCGGAGTGCCACGGCACCGGCGGGGTCACCAAGACCCGCACGCTCAACGTCCGCTTCCCCGCCGGGGTGGCCGACGGACAGCGGATCCGGCTGAGCGGGCGGGGCGAGCCGGGCGAGCGTGGCGGCCCGGCCGGTGACCTGTACGTGCACGTGAAGGTGCGGCCGGACGAGCTGTTCGGGCGTACCGGGGACGACCTGACCCTGACCGTGCCGATCACCTTTCCGGAGGCCGTGCTCGGCACGGACCTGCGGGTGCCCACGCTCGACGGCACGGTGACCCTGCGGGTCCCGCCGGGCACGCCGAGCGGCCGGGTGCTGCGCGCCCGGGGCAAGGGCGTGCTGCGCCGGGACGGCCGGGCCGGCGACCTCCTGGTGACGCTCGACGTGGTGGTGCCGGCCGGGGTGTCCGACGAGGCGCGAACGGCGCTGGAGGCGTTCGCCGAGCAGATTCCGCCGGCCGCCCGGGAACATCTCGACGCGCGGGTGCGTCGATTCAGTTGAGCCTGCTGGAGTACGTGCGGAGGTGAGCGGGGATGGCGGGACACCACGGCGGCTCGGATGACCCTGCCTACGAGGCCAAGGTGCTGATGATCTCGGTCGCGGCGCGGATGGCGGGAATGCATCCCCAGACCCTGCGCCAGTACGACCGGCTCGGCCTGGTGCAGGCCGGCCGGGCGGCCGGCGGCGGGCGCCGCTACAGCGTCCGGGACGTGGTACTGCTGCGCGAGGTGCAGCGGCTCAGTCAGGACGAGGGGGTCAACCTCGCGGGGGTCAAGCGGATCATCGGCCTGGAACGCCTGCTGGAGGAGGCCCAGCAGCG
Organism: Micromonospora sp. KC207; assembly: GCF_004348615.1. NCBI lineage: Bacteria > Bacillati > Actinomycetota > Actinomycetes > Micromonosporales > Micromonosporaceae > Micromonospora > Micromonospora sp. KC207. The sequence goes on along the minus strand of NZ_SMKJ01000026.1, from coordinate 27,295 downwards.
GGTCGCGCGGCTGGAGGCCGAGCTGGACGCCGCGTATCGCCGAATGGCGGAGCTGGAGTCCCTGGCCCGGTTCCCGGGCCGCGACCTGGTGCCCACCAACCGCACCTCCACGGCCCTGGTGGTCTGGCGTCCCCGGCGCGACCGCTGACCCGCCGCCCACCGCACCGGAGCCCACCGGCCCGGTCCGCTTCCCGGAACTCCGGCGCGGGCCGGGCCGGTTCGGCTAACCTGCGAAACAGGCCCGACCCGAGTGATCCGGGCCAACCGCGCTGGCGAGGGGGAGCCATGTCGGAACCGGCCAAGAAGCTGGCGAGGCAGGCGGAGGAGCGGCTCGACCGGGTCGCCAAGTTGGCCCAGCAGTTCGACAAGATCACCGAGGGGCGGTTCTCCGACCTGGTCAAGGACGGCCGGTTCGCCGATCAGGTCGACCACGGTGTCGACCGGGGGCGGGCCGACGCGCGGCGCGCCGAGCAGGACGCGCGACGCCAGGAAAGCGGCGGTTCGGCCGCCTGAACCACCCGTACGCCGAGCCACCCGTACGCCGGACCGGTCAGCCGATGCGTCGGTTCTCCCGGACCAGGCCGCCCTCGCACCAGTCCCGGTAGTCGAAGAGGTCCGGCTGGGCCAGCAGCATGCGGCTGTTGTGCGCCCACGTCCGCATCATGTCGTCACCGGTCCGCTCCGACTGCTCGACCAGCTTGCGGAAGCGCCGCTTGGGGTGGGCGCGAAAGTTCGTCCGGATGCCGTCGGCGGCGTAGATGTAGAGGCAGTGCAGCGCGAACCGGCGGGCCGGGCAGGCCGGGTCCATCGCCAGCTCGAACAGGGTCTGCACCAGGTGGTCACCGGAGACCAGCAGGTCCCAGTCCGGCGGCATCGACGTCAGCGGAACCGAGTCGGGTTGGTACGCCCACGCCCGCAACTCCGCCGGGGACGGGTCGACGGGGTTGGCGAAGCCGTGGAACGTCGAGTCCTGCACGCTCACCGGCCAACCTTCCGCTCGCGCCCGAGGGCGACCGGCCGGCCTCCCACGGACCCTTGCTGCTGGGGCGAAACGGTAACCCGGGCCGCCTACCAGGGGAAGGGTTCCGCGGCACCAATTCGGCATCCGATGGGCGGGGGCGGGGCCGACCGTACGGCCGGCCCCGCCCCCGGGTGCGCTGCGCGCCGGCTCAGTCGGTGCTGACCAGCGGCTCGGCGCGCTGGGCGACGGCCCGTTGCCGCAGCCACACCTTGAACCAGGCGAAGTCCGGCAGCCGGGCCAGCATCGGCCCGGTCACCACGGTGATCAGCACGTACGCGGTGGCCAGCGCGGCCAGCTCCGGCTCGACGCTGCCGGCGGCCACGGCGAGCCCGGCGATGACGATGGAGAACTCGCCGCGTGGCACCAGGGCCAGCCCGGCCCGCCACCGGCCGGGTTCCTTGATCCCCACCCGCCGGGCGGCCAGGTACCCGGTCAGCGTCTTGGTCCCCATCGTCACCACGGCCAACACGAGCGCCGGCAGCAGCACGGGCGGGATGTCCCGAGGGTCGGTGACCAGGCCGAAGAAGACGAAGAACACCGCGGCGAACAGGTCCCGCAGCGGGGAGAGCATCTGGGTGGCGTGGTGTGCCACCGGGCCGGACAGCGCGATGCCGACGAGGAACGCGCCGACCGCCGCCGATACCTGGAGCTTCGCCGCGACGCCGGCGATCAGCAGGGTGAGCCCGAGCACGCCGAGCAGCAGCGCCTCGGGGTCCTTCGCCGACATGGCCGAGGAGATCAGGTGGCCGTACCGGATCGCCACCACCAGCACCAGCACGACGGTGCCGACCGCGATGCCGAGCGCGATGCCGCCACCGAGCAGGCCGGTACCGGCCAGCACGGCGGTGAGCAGCGGCAGGTAGAGCGCCATCGCCAGGTCCTCGATGACCAGCACCGAGAGGACCACGGGTGTCTCCCGGTTACCGAGCCGGCCCAGGTCGGCCAGCACCTTGGCGATCACGCCGGAGGAGGAGACCCAGGTGATGCCGGCGAGCACGATCGCGGCCACCCAGTCCCAGCCGAGCAGGAAGGCGAAGGCCGCGCCGGGCAGCGCGTTGAGCACGCCGTCGATCAGACCCGCGGGTGCCGCCGAGCGCAGGTTGCCGACCAGCTCGCTCGCCGAGTACTCGAGGCCGAGCATGACCAGCAGCAGGATCACGCCGATCTCCGCGCCGACGGCGAAGAACTCCTCGCTGGCGGCCAGCGGCAGCACGCCACCGTGGCCGAAGACGAGCCCGGCGAGCAGGTAGAGGGGAATAGGTGAGAGGCCGATCCGCCGGCCGAGCCGCCCCAGCAGCCCGAGCAGGAACAGCAGTGCACCGACCTCGACGAGCAGAGTTGTGGTCTCGTGCATCCGCGCCTCAGCCGTCCGGGTCGCTGTCGGCGAGGATGGCGGTCACGCCGTCGAGCCCCTTACGGGTACCGACCACGACCACCACGTCACCGGCGTCGAAGCGGAAGGCCGGGTCCGGCGAGACGATCACCTCGCCCCGGCGCAGCACCGCGACGATCGAGGCGCTGGTCCGGGTGCGGGCCCTCGTGTCGCCGAGCCGCCGGTTGACGTACTTCGAGCTGGCCGGGATGGCGATCTGCTCGGTAAGCAGCCCGGCGGCCTGCTCGCGCAGACCGGAGAGCTGGCCGAGCATCAGCGACGCGCCGAGGATGTCCGCCAGCGCCTCCGCCTCGTCGTCGGTCAGCGGTATGTCGTGCTGGCAGGAATCGGGATCGTCCGGGTCGTACAGGACAAGATCGCGGCGGCCATTGCGGTGGGAAACCACACCGAGTCGGCGTCCGGATTCAGTCAACAGGTCGTGACGCATCCCGATGCCGGGTAGGGCAGTCTGTTCGACACGTACTCGCACGCGGCAAGGCTACCGGTTGAGGGGAAGGTCAATGGCTGGTCGATTCCGCCGCAGGGCGGTCGCGCTGCTGCTCGTACCGCTGGTGGCCGGCTGTTCGATCGGCGATGTCCGCCGCCCGCCACCGGACCGCACCGCCCCGTCACCCCGACCGGCCGCGACGCAACCGACGCCCACGGCCGCCGAAGTCGAGTTGCGCGAGGTCCGGGTTCCGGTCGGCAAGGGCTACGACCAGCCGTACGTCGAGTTCGTCTCGGCCGAGCGCGGGTACGCCCTCTTCGCCGGCTGCGCCGGTCGGCCGCCCGGGCGGGACTGCCCGGCGGTGCTCTACGCCACGACCGACGGTGGCCGGTCCTGGCAGCGGCTCACCCATCCCCGCCCGGTCGCCGACAACCAGCAGCTCTACGTCGCCCCGGGCGTGCTGGTGCTGTGGGCCGAGCCGCACGGCCGGTACACCTCCACCGATGGCGGGCGCACCTTCGCGCACACCACCGGGGAGCAGGAGCCCGTCGCGTGGCGGGCCGCCCAGGGCCGGTTCCAGATCGACCAGGCCACCGGCCGGGTGGTCCGCTGGGCGGGGCAGCGGATGACGCCCCTGCCGGCCCAGCCGCCCGTGCGGTCGCTGCACGGCGTCGTCGAGGCCCGTGGCCTGCTGGTGGTGGCCGGCGTCGACGGCGGGAAGGCGTGCGCGACGGTCTCGACGGACCAGGGGCGGACCTGGCAGCGGACCCCGGTGCCGGCGGCCGGCGGCGAGGTCGGGGTGCTGCGGCCGATGATCGGGCCGGACGGCGAGGCGCGGCTGGTCGGTTGGCCACCGGACCGGACGAAGTTTCCGGTGCTCTGGCGGTATCTGGGCCGGTGGGTGCCGGCGCCCGCCGAGGGGCATCCCGCGCATGCGACTTCGGTGGTGCCGCTGAGCACCGGCCGGTTCGCGGTGAACGGCCCGAACGGCGTGGGCGTGGTGGCCGACGGCCGGTACGGCCCGCTCGACTGGCCGGTCGCCCCCGAGCACTACCTGACCCTGCTGGTGGACGGCACGGTGGCGGGCAGCGCCACCGGCGAGGTGCTGCTGGCACCCGGGCCGGTCGGCGACCGCCGCTGGGTGCGGGTGGTGCTGGCCCCGGCCTGACGGGTCGCGTCCCGCCGGCCATACCTGGCGTGACTCAGGTCACACCGGCAGGGTTGAGCGGAATAGGCTCAACTCTGGTTGTGTCCTTCCTAGTGGACACGCCGATCCGGGGGAGCCCATGAACACGGAACGTCTCACCACCAAGAGCCGCGAAACCATCACCGGTGCCGTCGCGCTGGCGAACCAGCGCGGTCACGCCACCGTGGAACCCTGGCACCTGCTGCTGTCGCTGCTGGACACCGAGGGGTCGACCGCCGCCGGCCTGCTGCGCGCCGCCGGGGCGGACCCCGCCGAGCTGCGCCGGGCCGCCCAGCGCGCGGTGGGCGCCCTGCCGGCCGCCCGGGGTTCCAGCATCGCCGAGCCCACGCTGGCCCGCGAGTTCGTCAACGCCATCGGCGCCGCCGAGCAGATCGCCCGGCCGCTGGGCGACGAGTACACCTCCACCGAGCACCTGCTCGCCGGCCTGGCCCGGGTGGGCGGCGCGGTATCGGTCGCGCTGCGCAACTCCGGCGCGACCGAGGAGGCCCTGGTCGCCGCGTTTCCGACCGTCCGGGGCGGGGACCGGCGGGTCACCACCGCCGACCCGGAGCAGACCTACCAGGCCCTGGCCAAGTACGGCGTGGACCTGACCGCCAGCGCCCGCGACGGGAAGATCGACCCGGTGATCGGCCGGGACTCCGAGATCCGCCGCGTCATCCAGGTGTTGTCCCGGCGTACCAAGAACAACCCGGTGCTGATCGGCGAGCCCGGTGTCGGCAAGACGGCGATCGTCGAGGGCCTGGCCCAGCGGATCGTGGCCGGCGACGTGCCCGAATCGCTGCGCGACAAGAAGCTGGTCTCGCTCGACCTCGGCGCGATGGTGGCCGGCGCGCAGTACCGGGGCCAGTTCGAGGAGCGCCTCAAGTCCGTGCTGGAGGAGATCAAGAACTCCAACGGCCAGGTCATCACCTTCCTCGACGAGCTGCACACCGTCGTCGGCGCGGGCAAGGGCGAGGGCTCGATGGACGCTGGCAACATGCTTAAGCCGATGCTCGCGCGCGGCGAGCTGCGGATGGTCGGCGCGACCACCCTGGACGAGTACCGCGAGCACATCGAGAAGGACCCGGCCCTGGAGCGCCGCTTCCAGCCGGTGCTGGTCGGCGAGCCGACCATCGCGGACACCATCGGCATCCTGCGCGGGCTCAAGGAGCGCTACGAGGTGCACCACGGCGTACGGATCACCGACGCCGCCCTGGTTGCCGCCGCCGCCCTGTCCGACCGCTACATCACCGAGCGGTTCCTGCCGGACAAGGCGATCGACCTGGTCGACGAGTCCGCGTCCCGGCTGCGCATGGAGATCGACTCCCGCCCGGTCGAGGTGGACGAGATCGAGCGGGCCGTGCGCCGGCTGGAGATCGAGGAGATGGCGCTGGCGAAGGAGCCCGACGCCGCCTCCGCCGAGCGCCTCGAACGGCTGCGCAAGGAACTGGCCGACAAGCGCGAGCAGCTCACCGCCCTCTCCGAGCGCTGGCAGACGGAGAAGAGCCACATCACCAAGCTCTCCACCGCCAAGGAGGAACTGGAGCGGCTCGGCGGCGAGGCCGAGCGGGCCGAGCGCGACGGCGAGCTGGAGCGGGCCGCCGAGCTGCGGTACGGCCGCATCCCCGCCCTCAAGAACGACCTGGCGAAGGCCGAGGAGGAACTGGCCCGGCTCCAGGCCGACGGCGCGATGCTCAAGGAGGAGGTCGGCGCGGACGACATCGCCGCCGTGGTCGCCTCCTGGACCGGCATCCCCGCCGGCCGGCTCCTCGAAGGCGAGACCGCCAAGCTGCTGCGGATGGAGGAGTCGCTGGGCGCGCGCGTGGTCGGCCAGACCGAGGCCGTCTCCGCCGTCTCCGACGCGGTCCGCCGCGCCCGGGCCGGCGTCGCCGACCCGGACCGCCCCACCGGCAGCTTCCTCTTCCTCGGTCCGACCGGTGTCGGCAAGACCGAGCTGGCCAAGGCGCTCGCCGAGTTCCTCTTCGACGACGAGCGGGCCATGGTCCGCATCGACATGAGCGAGTACGGCGAGAAGCACTCCGTCGCCCGGCTCGTCGGTGCCCCGCCCGGATACGTCGGCTACTCCGAGGGCGGCCAGCTCACCGAGGCGGTGCGCCGCCGGCCGTACTCGGTGATCCTGCTCGACGAGGTGGAGAAGGCCCACCCGGACGTCTTCGACGTGCTGCTCCAGGTGCTCGACGACGGCCGGCTCACCGACGGTCAGGGTCGTACCGTGGACTTCCGCAACGCGATCCTCATCCTCACCTCCAACCTCGGGTCGTCGATGATCAGCGACCTGACGCTGGCGGAGGAGCAGCGCCGGGAGGGGGTCCTCGCGGTGGTCCGGTCGCACTTCAAGCCGGAGTTCCTCAACCGGCTCGACGACATCGTCGTCTTCGCCGCGCTCCTCGGGGACGACCTGCGGGCCATCGTCGACATCCAGCTGATGCGGATGCGAGCCCGCCTTACGGACCGTCGGCTGGCGCTCAAGGTCAGCGAGGCCGCCCGGGGGTGGCTCGCCGAGCACGGGTACGACCCGATCTACGGCGCCCGCCCGGTGCGCCGGCTGGTGCAGTCCGCCATCGGCGACCAACTCGCCCGGGCGCTGCTCTCCGGCGCGATCCGCGACGGCGACACGGTCCAGGTCGACCTGGCCGACGGCAAGGACGGCCTGACGGTCGCCGCGGCCTGACCCGCTCACCGGCTCGGGCAACGGGTAGTAACCGACCTGTTGCCCGATGCCGCTCAGTTTCCCCACGTGCGCGGGGTTGTTACCGTCTCCGCCGACGCGACTGGGGGAGGCGATCGGGTTGAACGGTTCGGTGGCGTACTTGGTGACGGGGGCAGGCTGCCTCGTCGTGGTGGCCGGTGTCGTCGTCGCCGTGGTGGCACTGCAGCGCTCCCGCAAGCGGGCGGCCGGTGGACCCGGCCCGGTGGACCCGTTCCGGGACCGCGACGCCGACGCGTTGCGGGGTGACCCGCGCCGGCTGGGCCCCGGCGACATCGTCGAGATCCGTGGCACGTCGTACGCGGTGCGCGGCTCGATGCTGCTCAGGGAGGGTAGCTGGACCTGGTCGGAGCACCTGCTCGACGACGCCGGCGGTGGCCAGCTCTGGCTCTCCGTCGAGGAGGACCCGGACGTGGTGATGGTGCTCTGGACGACCGACCCGGCGCTCACCCTCGCCCCCGGCGCGGCGAGCATCGACCTCGACGGCCACCGGTACACCAGCAGGGAGGCCGGGCACGCGCGGTTCACCGCCACCGGGACCACCGGCCTCGACCCGTCCGGCGCGATGCGGTACCACGACTACCGGGGCCCGGGGACGCTGCGGCTCTCCTTCGAGGCGTACGGCAACGCCGCGTGGGAGGTGGCTCGGGGCGAGGAGCTGCACCGTTCCGACGTGATGATCTACCCGCAGGCCGGCCCGGGGAAGGTGAGCTGACCCGTGCTGGTCACCCTCGACGCCCCGTACGTCGACACCAGCGCCGCCGACCTCAGCCTGGCCCTCGGCGACGGCGAGCGCCCCGCGCTGCACGTGCTCGACCTCGATCTGCCCGCCGGGATCCGGGTGCGGCTGCGGCTGCTCGGCGCCTCCCACCAGGTGGTGCTCCGCGCGGCCGGCACCGAGCTGACCGAGACCGTCGCCTGCCTGCCCGGCCACCCGCCCGAGCTGCCGGCCACCCGGCTCGACGAGGCGAACGGCTACCGGTTCACCGCCACCGTGCTGCGCCCGCAGGGGGCGGAGCTGAGCGCCCGGGTCGCCGCGCTCCGCGCCGAGCTGGCCGGCGACCCGTACGCGCTGGTCGGGGTGTTCCCCGGCGCCGTCGACGCGGTGACCGCCCTCGCGGTGCGCACCGACCCGCCGGACGGGGCGGTCGGCTGGCGTACCTGGCACGCGTACCCCCAGACCAACGAGCTGGTCCTGACCGAGACGGTGGTGGCGCTTGTGAGCGCGAGGAGTGAGCCGGGTTTGCGAGCCCCGCAGTCGCGAGCGGAGGTGGCGCTGTGACGTACCGGCGCTGGTTCGTGGTGGGAGCGGCGGTCGCCGTGGTCGGCGCGCTGCTCGCCGCCTTCGCGATCCTGTACGGCAACTTCTCCCCCCGTGGGTACGTGCAGGACCGGTACAGCCGGGCGGCCGGCCGCGACATCGGCGCGGCAGCCATGGCGTACACCTCGGCGAAGTCGCCGAGCCAGGTCGCCAAGGAGGTCACCGACGCCTGGCAGCCGGCCGACCAGTACGTCGACGGCAGCGGCGTCTACCTGCGCTACGACGACGACTCGGTGGTGATCCTGCCGATCGCCGCCGGCTCGGTGATCCTGCTCGAACGCCTTAACACCGCCTACCCCCGATACCACTCGACCGTCGGGTCGCACTGGGGCTGGGGACGCGGCAGCACCGTCCGGGGCGGCGGCCCCGGCTCCGGCAAGTAGCCCGACGCACGCCCCTCACCCTGGAGTGTCCCCTTGCAGAACCTCGTCACCGATCTGCTGGTCACCCTCGCCTACGGCGTGGTCGGCGTCGTCCTGATGGGCGTCGGCTACGGACTTGTCGACGTGGCCACCCCCGGCAAGCTGCACGAACTGATCTGGACCGAGCGCAACCGCAACGCCGCCCTGCTGCTCTCCTCGAACCTGCTCGGCGTCGGCACCATCGTGGTCGCCGCGATCCTCGCCAGCGAGGACGACTTCGTGATCGGCCTTGTCGGCGCGGCGGCGTACGGGATCGTCGGCCTGGTGATCATGGCCGCCGCGTTCCTGCTGCTCGACGCCGTGACCCCGGGGCGGCTCGGTGAGCTGCTGGTCGACCCGGAGCCGCACCCCGCCGTGTGGGTGTCCGCCGTCGTGCACCTGGCGACCGGCGCGATCATCGCCGCCGCGATCAGCTGATGGCCGCCGGCAAGCACCCGGGCGGCGGGCGGCCCGGCCGGCCGGTCGTGGCGGCGAAGAAATCGTCGGCCGCCGGCTGGATCATCGCGCTGGTGACCGTCGTCCTGGTCGGCGGCTGCATCGGCATCGGCGTGGTCAACCGCGACTCGGGCGGCACCATGGTTCCCGCCCCGACCGCCGACGAGCGGGCCGACACCGTGCCGATCCTCGCCCAGGCCGCCGCCAGCCAGGGCATCTGCTACGGCTGGCGGCTGGAGAGCTGGTACGGCTCCGCCCCGGTCAGCGTCGGCTCCAACCTCGGCGACGAGGTCGCCGTGGTCGACAACCCGTCCTGCCCGCGCTGGGTCGAGGTGGTCGCCGACGTCCGGTACACGTCGGAGAGCAGCGAGAGCAGCGACTACGCGATCGTGAGGGTGACCGGCTCCCCCGACATCGACCGCTCCGACCTACACGCCGTGGAGACCGGCCTCGCCCGGTTCGGGCTGGACTCCGACCGCTTCGTCGACGACCCCGGCTGGGCCGTCTGCCGGGCCGCCGTCGCGCTGCCGCTGCTGCTCGCGGAGGCCGGTGTGGTGTCGCCCGCCGCCACCCCGAGCGCGCAGCCCGGTGCGGCCGTGTCGCCGCTGCCCGCCGCCGGCAGCGACTTCTGGCGGGACCGCTGGGGCTGGCTGCTAGTCATCGGCGGGCTGCTGCTGGTCACCGCGTTGCTGTTCACCGTCGGCTTCGTGCAGCGGGGGCGGCAGCGCGCGGCGGCCTCCGCCGGGCGTACCCAGGGGAAGGCGTGACCACCGGGACACCGGCGGCGGTCGACGGCAAGACGCCCGCCGCCCGGCCGCGCTGGCGGCTGGCCCGCTCGGCGGTGCTGGTCGCGGTCTTCGTCTGCGCGGCCTGCGGCCTGGTCTACGAGCTGGCCCTGGTCGCGCTCGGCAGCTACCTGATCGGCGACGCCGTCGGCCAGGCGTCGATCGTGCTCGGCGTGATGGTCTTCGCGATGGGCGTCGGCGCGCTCGCCGCGAAGCCGTTGCAGTCCCGGGCCGCCGCCGCGTTCGCCGTGGTCGAGCTGGCCCTCGCCCTGCTCGGCGGGCTGTCGGTGCTCGGCCTCTACGCCGCGTTCGCCTGGCTGGACCTGTACGGTCCGGCGCTGGTCGGCACCGCGTTCGTGCTCGGGCTGCTGATCGGCGCGGAGATCCCGCTGCTGATGGTCATGCTGCAACGCATCCGGCAGCAGTCCGCCGGCAGCGCGGTGGCGGACCTGTTCGCCGCCGACTACGTCGGCGCGCTGCTCGGCGGGCTGGCCTTCCCGTTCCTGCTGATCCCGGTCTTCGGGCAGCTCAAGGGTGCCCTGGTGGTCGGCGCGGTGAACGCGGTGGCCGGCGTGGCGCTGGTGTGCACGGTGTTCCGGGCAGAGCTGAGCCGCCGGGCGCGGGTCGCCGTCGGCGCGGGCTCCGTCGCGGTCGCGCTCTGCCTGGGGTACGCCTGGATCACCGCCGCCGACTTCGAGGTGACCGCCCGGCAGCAGCTCTACCGGGACCCGGTGGTGCACGCCGAGCGCAGCCGCTACCAGGAGATCGTGCTGACCCGCTCGGTGCGGGAGGTCGGCCACGCCGACACCGACCTGCGGCTGTTCCTCAACGGCGACCTCCAGTTCAGCTCGGTCGACGAGTACCGCTACCACGAGGCGCTCGTGCATCCGGCCCTGAACGGCCCGCGCGGCGAGGTGCTGGTGCTCGGCGCCGGCGACGGGCTCGCGGTCCGGGAGATCCTGCGCTACCCCGACGTGCGCCGGGTGACCGTGGTCGACCTCGACCCGGCCGTGGTGGCGCTGGCCCGCAGGGAGCCGCAGCTACGCGAGCTGAACGGCGACGCGTTCGCCGACCCCCGGGTGCGGGTGGTCAACGTCGACGCGTTCGGCTGGCTGCGCGCCGCCACCGAGCGGTTCGACGTGGTCGTCGCCGACCTGCCCGACCCCGACGAGACGGCCACCGCCAAGCTCTACACCGTCGAGTTCTACTCGCTGGTCCGGGCGGTGCTCGCCGAGGGCGGACGGCTGGTGGTGCAGTCCGGCTCGCCGTACTTCGCGCCCCGGTCGTACTGGTCCATCGAGGCGTCGGTGCGCGAGGCCGGTTTCGCCACCATGCCCTACCACGTCGACGTGCCGAGCTTCGGCGACTGGGGTTTCGTGCTCGCCGCGCCCGGGACCGCCCCGCCCGCGCTGGCGCTGCCCGCCGACGCCCCTCGGCTGCGCTTCCTGACCGCCGGCACGCTGGCGTCGGCCGCGAACTTCCCCGCCGACCGGGGTCGGCTCGACGTGCCCGCCTCCACGCTGCTGCGGCCCCGCGTGCTGGAGTACGCCCGCGTGGAGTGGCGCGGCTACTAGCGTCGAAACCATGGTGCGAGGACCGTCGCGTCGGCACTGGATGCCACCCCGGGCGCTGGCCGCGGCGGCGTACCTTCAGGCGTTCGTCCTGTCCGGGGTGGCCGCCGTGCTGCTGACCCGGGCGTACCTGCGGGCCACCGGCTACCCCCAGCTCGGCGGCGGCGGCCTGCACGTCGCGCACGTGCTCTGGGGCGGCCTGCTGATGACCACCGGCCTTGGCGTGGCGCTGGTCTTCCTCGGCGGGGCGGCCCGGATGACCGGCGCGATCCTTGGCGGGATCGGGTTCGGCCTGTTCATCGACGAGGTGGGCAAGTTCGTCACGGCCCGCACCGACTACTTCTACGCCCCCGCAGCCAGCATCATCTACGCCGTCTTCGCGATACTCGTGGTCATCACCCAGGCGGTCCGGGACCGGACCCGGCTGATCCCGGCCGAGCGGACCGCAAACGCGCTGGACGCGATGGCCGGTGGCCTGATCGACGGGCTCACCGACCGCCGCCGGGTGGAGGTACTGCTGCTGACCCGGGGCTCGGGCGCGGACACCGAGGCCGCCGTGGCCGCGCTGCTCGACGCGGTGCCCTGCCGGGAGTCGCCGCCTCCCAGGTTCTGGCAGCCCTGGCTGGCCCGCGGCCGGCGGGTGGCCGTCGGGCTGACCGACCAGCGGTGGGTGGTCCGCTTGGTGGTGCTCTACGTGGTGGTGAATCCGGCGCTGACCGTGGTCGGGGTGGTGATCGACGGGGTGACGGGCACGCTGGACGAGGAGCGGGAGTGGGGCGCGGTGCTCGGCGTATCGGCGTCGGCGCTGGCCACGGCGGTGCTCAGCGTCACGGCGGCGGTCCGGCTGCGCGGCAACCGGCTCGGCGCGTTCCGGCTGTTCAAGCTGGCGATCCTGGTGGACCTGCTGTTCGGGCAGATCTTCAACTTCACGGTCAACCAGTTCGGGGCGGTCGCCGCGCTGGCCTTCGACGTGTTCCTGCTCGCCGTGGTGACGGCCGAGCACCGCCGGCTGTCCCGGACCGGGTGACGCCCGATGCGACGGATCGGGCGGGCCGGGGCGACCGATGGGTGGCCGCCGCTCGTTTCGCCGGCAGGCGGCACGGGACTGCGGACGATACCGTGACGGCGTGATCTAGAAGGGAGAAGTCATGGTCGAATCCCACAGCACGCCGTCGCGGACCCGTCCGGGCATCGTGACGCTGTCTGGCTACCTACTCATGATCTTCGCGTTCCTCCAGCTCGTCGGTCTTGTCGCGACGATCGCGGTGAGCGGCCGGCTCCGGCAGGGCTTCGAGGACGCGTTTGAGGGCACGTCGAGCGGGGCGGAGGGGCTGGGCACCTTCGTCGTCGGTTTCGCCATCGGCAGCGCCGTGTTGATGCTGGTGCTCGCCCTGGTCCTCGTAGTCCTGGCGATCTTCAACAACCGCGGCAGCAACGGCAGCCGCATCACCACCTGGGTGCTCGGCGGCATCATGCTCTGCTGCATCGGCGGCAGCCTGATCAACGGCGCGGCCGGTTCGGTGGGCGGGCCGTCGGCCGGCGGCGACGCGCCGAGCGCCGAGGAGATCGAGCGCAGCCTGAGCGGAGCGCTGCCCTCCTGGTACACCCCGGTCAGCATGCTGCTCGGGGTCGTCGGCCTGCTCGCCGTGCTGGCCGCGCTGATTCTGCTGGCCCTGCCGAAGGCGAACGAGTTCTTCCGCAAGCCGAAGCAGGGCTGGGAGCCGCCGGTCCCGGGTGCCGCCTACCCGGCGTACCCGCAAAACCCCGGTTACCCGCAGAATCCCGGTTACCCGCAGAATCCCGGCTACCCGCACTACCCGGACCAGCCGGGGCCGTCCGCGTCCGGCCGGCCGGACCCGTCGGGGCCCGGGCAGTGGGGCGACCCCGGGCCGTCGTCGTCCGGCGGCGGGGGCGACTCCGGCGGCTCTTCGTCCGGCGGTGACTCCGGCTCTCCGTCCGGCGGCTCCTCGTCGTCGGACTGAGGTCGGCGCGGCCCCGCCCGGGTTCGCCGGGCGGGGCTCGCTGCGACGACGGTGACACCGACGCGCTCTCCCTCCAGGTAGGTTCCACTTGACTACTGACCATGTGCTGGCCGAAGCACACTGAGAGGTAACAAATTCGTCGTGTTGCCGTACTCCGATCAGGTGCCGGCCCGTCGTCCCGCGACCGTGGGGCTGGCGGCGTCGGTGCTGGTGCTGATGGCCGCCGGTGCCGTGGCCTCGGCGGTCGCCGGGCTGCTCGTCCTCGGCGGCACCGTCGACCGGTTCCGGTCGGCGGCGGCCGGCACATCGGCCGGTACGGCGGAGATCGACGATCTGGTTCTCCTGCTGCGGGGCGCGACGGTGGTGTCGGCGGCGGTGACCGTGCTGGTGGGCGTCGTGCTGGTCGGCCTGGCGGCCGGGCTGCTCGTGGGCCGGGCCGGAGCCCGGGTGGCGACCTGGGCGGTCTGCGGTCTGGGCGTGTTGTTCGGCTGCTGCGGGGTGGCGCTGCTGGTCGGCCAGCGGGCCGTGCCGCTGCGGCTGGCCGACGGCGGGGGGTCCATCGCAGAACTGCTCGGCCTGGTCGGCGATGCCTACCCGGGCTTCTGGATCTCGATCAACGCCGCCCTTTCGGTCGGCCAGGTGCTCGGTTACTTTGTGGTATCCGCGTTGCTGGTCTCGCCGAGCGCCAGCGCCTGGTTCCGTCGGCGTCGCCCCGTGCCGGCACCGGCCACCGTTTCGTACCACCCGCCCCGCTGAGGATTCTCCGTGACGTCAGAGCAGGTCCCCGCCCAGCGCCGTGCGTTGGTCACCGGCGCGACGGCCGGCATCGGCGCGGAGTTCGCCCGCCGGCTGGCCGCCGACGGCTGGGCCCTGGTGCTGGTGGCGCGCGACGCCGCCCGGCTGGCGGAGACGGCCGCCGAACTGACCGGCCGGTACGGCCACCCGGTCGAGGTGATCCCGGCCGATCTGTCCACCGACGACGGCTGCGCCGCCGTGGAACGCCGGTTGGCCGGCGACGACCAGGTCGGCCTGCTGGTCAACAACGCCGGGATCAGCCTCAACCAGCCCTTCCTGCGCTCCTCGGTCGCCGACGAGTCCCGCCTGCTGGGGCTCAACGTGCACGCGGTGCTGCGGCTCACCCGCGCCGCGATCGGCCCGATGATCCGACGGGGCGATGGGGCAGTGATAAATGTCTCTTCGGTCGCCGGATTCGGCCCCCTGATGCCGGGGTCGACCTATCCGGCGAGCAAGGCGTGGGTGACCGCCTTCAGCGAGTCCGTCGACCTCACGACCCGCCCCCGGGGGGTGCGCGTGATGGCCCTCTGCCCTGGTTACACCCGCACCGGCGCGCACGAGCGAATGGGGATCGACACGTCGGGCATCCCTCGCCTGCTGTGGCTGCGCACCGAGCAGGTGGTCGACGAAGCACTGTGTGACCTGCGAAAAGGCCGTTCGGTCAGCGTGCCGTCTCGGCGCTACAAGCTGGCGGTGGCAGCGGTGCGGCACGCCCCCCGGGGTCTGCTGCGCCGGTTCGCCCGGGACACCCGGGGCCGCGACGCCCGCTGACCTGCGAAGCGGCGTCAGCAGACTGCCCCCGGCGGCGGTGCGCCCGGTCCGGCCGGCAGGGCGATCGCACAGAGTAGCCGAATATTGCCAACCATCGGTCGCCCGTAGGGCTGACCGGGGTGGACCCCACACACACCTCCCAGACTTGCGCAGTACCCTCTATCGCCATGGGGGACCACGACGACCTGCGTAAATTCATCATCGACCTGGCTGTGGTCCATGGGCGTGTGGTGCTCTCCTCCGGCCGGGAGGCGGACTGGTACGTCGATCTGCGACGTGTCACGCTCCATCACCAGGCCGCACCGTTGGTCGGTCGGGTGCTGCTCGATCTGACCGCCGACTGGGAGTACGACGCCGTCGGTGGCCTGACCCTGGGCGCCGATCCGGTGGCGCTCTCCATGTTGCACGCCGCGTCGGCGACCGACCGGTCGCTCGATGCTTTCGTCGTCCGTAAAGCGGGTAAGGCTCATGGTCTGCAACGCCGCATCGAGGGACCGGACGTGGCCGGACGGCGGGTACTGGCGGTCGAGGACACGTCGACGACCGGTGGCAGCGTGCTGACCGCAGTGGAGGCGTTGCGCGAGGCCGGGGCCGAAGTGGTGGGTGTGGCAGTTATTGTTGATCGTGGCGCCGGCGACGCGGTGCGAGCCGCTGGACTGCGGTATCGGGCGGCCTATACGTTGGCTGACCTCGGCCTTGTGGCCTAAAAGTTTACCGATTCGGATCTGCTGATATGCAGGCGGATCGATGCTGCTGGTGGAAGGATGGAATACGTGGGAACTGCGTTGGCTGAAATGACCATGCCTCAGATCTCGCCGCTTGCCGGCGAGCCGATCGAACGCGCCGACGCCGAGCGGCTGGCGGGGGTCCTCAAGGCCCTTGCCGACCCCGCCCGGCTGCGGCTGCTCAGCCTGATCCAGTCGGCCCCCGAGGGCGAAGCGTGCGTGTGCGACCTGACCGCGCCGCTCGGCCTCTCCCAGCCGACGGTCAGCCACCACCTGCGTATCCTCACCGAGGCCGGCTTGCTGGAGCGGGAGAAGCGCGGGGTCTGGGCGTACTACCGACTGGTGCCGACCGCGATCGCCACGATCGCGGATCTGCTGACTCCGCCGCGCAAGCGGGCCACCAAGAAGGCCCGCTGACGAGGTATCTGTTCCGGGCCGTCCCGCCTCAGGACGGCATCGGGTGGCGTGCCAGGGGTGGCGCCACCACCGGACGGTGACGCCTGCCCGGGTCACCGGCAGTCGCCTCGTTACTTCATTGCGGCTTGAATGATGGCCGGTCCCGTTGCCACGGGGCCGGCCATCGACGTACGTGCCCGTCAGCGGCCCTCGCCGCGTTCCGGCCACCGACCGCCGTCCTGCGGCGGCTGCTGCTGCCCGTGCTCCTGGTGCGGGGCCTTGTCGTCGTGGTGGTGGTGCTCGACCGCGTCGCGCACGGCCTCGACCGCGCCGACCGCGCTGGCGGCGGCGATCACCGTCATGGCTTCGCCCCGCTTGCGGGCCCGCCGGTCGCGCAGGAACTCGAAGAAGATCGGCAGCACCGAGACCAAGATGATCAACGCGACCACCGGCAGGATGTACCGGTCGATCTTGTCGCCGATCGCGCTGTAGATCTGCTCGGCGAGCAGGTAGCCGATCAGCAGGATGCCGTCCACCCAGAGGATCGCGCCGACGACGTTCCACAGGAAGAACTGCCTCGCCGGCATGCCGAGCACCCCGGCCACCGGGTTGAGGAACGTGCGGACGATCGGGATGAACCGGGCCAGCACCACGGCCTTGGCCGGGCCGAACTTCCGGAAGTAGTGCTCCGCCTTCTCCACGTACTCCCGCTTGAACAGCCGGGAGTTGGGGCGGTCGAACATCCGCCGCCCGTACCGCGCGCCCAGCCAGTGCCCGAGCTGGGCACCGACGATCGCGCAGAGCGGACCGCCGACCAGCAGCCCGACCAGGGAGAGCCGGGTGCCGTCGCCGAAGATCGCGTCCGCCACCGGCGAGGCGGCGACGCCGGCCAGGAACAGCAGCGAGTCGCCCGGGAAGAAGAAGCCGACCAGCAGCCCGGTTTCGGCGAAGAGGATCACCCAGACACCGATCAGTCCGAAGGTCTGGAGCAGATCCTTCGGGTCGAGCGGGTTCAGGGCGACGGTCTCGGAGACCGCTCGTGCCTTCTCTGCTGTGTCCACGGCCACACAGGGTACCGAACCCGGGACCGGGCCCGACCCGCGCCGCCCCGGGCCGGCGTCACAGGCGTGGGTCCACCGGCTCGGACTCGCAGGCCAGAATGGCGAAGACCAGCTCGTGGCGCCGCCAGAGCGGTGCGCCGTCCGCCAGCGCGGCCAGGGCCGCCAGGCCGAGGGCGTGCTCGCGCAGGGCCAGCCCTCGCTTGCGGCCCAGTGACCGGCGGCGCAGCGCGGCGAGCTGCTCCGGATCGGTGTACCCCGGGCCATAGATGATCCGCAGGTACTCCCGGCCCCGGCACTTGATCCCGGGCTGGAGCAGCGACCCCTTCGGCGACCGGGCGGCCAGCCCCGCGTACGGCTTGACCACCATCCCCTCCCCACCGGCGGCCGTCAGCGCCAGCCACCAGCCAATCGCGTCGGCCTCGGCCGAGGCGTCGGCCAGGTCGACGACGCGCCGCCGGGTGACCGTGAAGAACCCCGGGTCGGTGGCGCACAGCCGGTCGGCCAGGTCCAGGTGCCAGCCGTGGTCCCGGTCGACGTGGCTCGCCCCGGCGGAGGCGAGCGCCGCGAACGGGGCGAGGGTCACCCCGGCCAGCCCGTCCGTCGGCCCCACGTACGCCCGGTACGCCGCCGAGTACGCCTCGACGTCCGCCAGGCGCGCGGCCATCCGGTCCCGCAGGTCGCCCACCGGCAGGCCCCGCCCGGCCGCCGCGTCGAGGGTGGCCAGCACCGCGGGCAGGGCCGCGCGGCCCGCCGCGCCCACGCTCGCGTACTGCTCGCGGATCAGCCCGCCCGCCTTCGCAGACCAGGGCAGCAGCTCGCAGTCGAGCAGCAGCCAGTCGGTGTCCAGCTCCGCCCAGAGCCCCGCCGCGCCGACCGCCGCCCGGACCCGGCCCAGCAGCTCACCGTCGTGCGGCGGGCCGAAGAACGGCCGGCCCGTGCGGGTGTGCACCACCCCGCCGCCCGGCCCGAACGGGCCGCCGTCCGGGTCGCGGCAGACCAGCACCACCGCCCGCGATCCCATGTGCTTCTCCTCGCAGACCACCCGGTCGACGCCGGCCGCCCGGTAGTCGGCGAGCGCCTGCGCCGGGTGCTCCAGGAACTCCTCGCCCGTGGCCGTCGAGCAGGGTGCCATCGTTCGGCGGCAGCCAGGTCAGCCAGCGCGGGTCCACCGCGAAGCGGCTCATCACCTCCAGCGCGGCGGCGGCGTTCTCCGCCGGCACGGTCAGCGTCCCGTACGCGTGCTCGACGTGCCGCCGCCCGGTCACGTCGCGCAGGTCGAGCACCGCGTCCGCCGGCCAGCCGCAGCGGGTCGACGTCGACCAGCAGCGCGGCGGTGCAGCGCCGCTCGTCGGCTTCGGGGTAGACCACGTGCGCCGCGCCGACGGGCAGCTCGAAGGAGTGCACTCGGTCGGGGTGCTTGACCAGCAGGTACCCGAGGTCGGTGGCGGGGCGGTGCGTAGTGGTGAGGGTGAGTAGCACGAGCCCATGGTGTCAGGTGGTTCGATCTTGCGTCGCCCGCCTTTCGACGCCCCGGGGATCTCGCGCGGCTCGGCTCAGCGGTAGTCGTCCTCGTCCCCGGCGACCACCCGGGCCTGCTCCATGGCGTCCCAGTCGCTGACCTCCAGGCCCCGGCTCGGCTCCCCCTCGCCGTCGGCCGGGTCGGTGGAGGCGGCCTGCTCCACGGCGTCGGCCGCAGGTGCCTCCGGATCCCGCTCCTCCGCAGCGAGGTGGTCGCTCGGGGTGAAGTCCTCGTCGGGCTGACCCATCGTCCCTCCCTGGATCCGGTGGCAGGCTACCCACACCGTACGGGCTGCTCGGGGGGCGGCGCTCGGTGCCGGGTGGCCAAGTCGCCGGATTCCTTGTCTTCGGGCCCGCTCGCGATGCCAGGATGGTGCCGTGGGCTTCCTGATCCGGCTGGCGATCACCGCGATCGCGTTGTGGATCACCACGTTGGTCGTGCCCGGCGTCGAGGTCGGCGGCCGGACCGGCGGCAACACCGTGCTGACCCTGGTGGCGGTGGCGTTGATCTTCGGCGTGGTCAACGCCGTGCTCAAGCCGGTGATCAAGGTGGTGGGCTGCGTCTTCTACCTGCTGACCCTGGGGCTGTTCGCGCTGGTGGTCAACGCGCTGTTGTTCCTGCTGACCGACTGGATCGCGCGGCACCTGGACCTGCCGTTCCGGGTGGACGGCTTCTGGGCCGCCTTCTGGGGCGCCATCGTGATGGCGGTGGCGAGCTGGCTGATCAGCGTCGTCGTGCCGGACAGCCTGGAGGACCGGTGAGGTCGACCGGTCGTCGCCGGGCCTTGTGGGCGGCCCACGTGGCGGACCGGTCATGGGTCGGTTGCGTCCTCGGTCACCTCCTGCGGGATACTTCCGGCGGAGGACAGCGCGGTCCGGCGCACCCACGGAAGACAGCGGCTGGTGACGGCCGACAGCGGTAAGTAAGGAGCGTTCGACATGCCCATCGCTTCCCCCGAGGTCTACGCAGAGATGCTGGACCGCGCCAAGGCGGGCCGGTACGCGTACCCCGCGATCAACGTGACGTCCTCGCAGACGCTGAACGCGGCGCTCAAGGGCTTCGCCGACGCGGAGAGCGACGGCATCATCCAGGTTTCCACCGGCGGCGCGGAGTACCTCTCGGGCCCGTCCGTCAAGGACATGGTCACCGGGGCGGTGGCGTTCGCCGCGTACGCGCACGAGGTCGCCAAGAAGTACCCCGTCAACGTCGCGCTGCACACCGACCACTGCCCGAAGGACAAGCTGGACAAGTTCGTCCGGCCCCTCATGCAGATCTCCAAGGAGCGGGTCGCCGCCGGCCAGGAGCCGCTGTTCCAGTCGCACATGTGGGACGGCTCGGCCGTTCCCGTGGCGGAGAACCTGGAGATCGCCGCCGAGCTGCTCGACCGGGCCGCCGAGGCCAAGATCGTCCTTGAGATCGAGGTCGGCGTCGTCGGCGGCGAGGAGGACGGCGTCGAGAACGCCATCAACGACAAGCTCTACACCACCGTCGAGGACGGCCTGGCCATGGTCGAGGCGCTTGGCCTGGGCGAGAAGGGCCGCTACATGGCGGCGCTGACCTTCGGCAACGTTCACGGCGTCTACAAGCCGGGCAACGTGAAGCTCCGCCCGGAGATCCTGAACAACATTCAGGAGGCGGTCGCCGCCAAGTACGGCAAGGAGAAGCCGCTCAGCCTGGTCTTCCACGGCGGCTCCGGCTCGCTGCTGTCGGAGATCCGCGAGGCGCTGGACTACGGCGTGGTGAAGATGAACATCGACACCGACACCCAGTACGCCTTCACCCGGCCCGTCGCCGACCACATGTTCCGCAACTACGACGGCGTGCTGAAGATCGACGGCGAGGTTGGCAACAAGAAGCAGTACGACCCGCGTACCTGGGGCAAGCTGGCCGAGGCCGGGCTCGCCGCCCGTGTCGTCGAGGCCTGCGAGCACCTGCGCTCCACCGGCACCAAGCTGAAGTAACCCCCGCTGGTGCGGAAGCGCCCTTGTCGACGTCCGGCGTCGACAAGGGCGCCCCGCGCCACACCTGATTCGGCGCCGTGCCGAGCGCCGCGATCTTGGCCGGCCACAGGGCCGGGCCCGGGGCGGTCAGGGTTGCCCACTCTCGCCGGCGGTCAGGACCCGGACCGCCTCGCGCACGTCGTCGGTGAGGTGCACCGTGTCCGACAGGTCGCCGAACGGCGAGGCGGCCAGCAGCGGACGCAGCAGCGACTCCACCGGCAACTCCGTCGTCCAGTACGACCGGTTTAGGAAGACGTACGCGCCGCTCGCCCCGTCCGTGCCGTAGTACGTCTTCGTCGCCGCCTGGAACACCTCCTGCACCGTGCCCGCCCGGCCGGGCGCGAAGACGATCCCGCCCCGGGCCAGCCGGAGGATCGTGTCCTCCCGGATGGCGTTCGAGAAGTACTTCGCGATCCGCCCCGCGAACAGGTTCGCCGGCTCGTGCCCGTACAGCCACGTCGGGATGGCCAGCCCGCCGGCCCGCGCCCAGTCCAGGCCCAGGTTGCGGTCCAGGTCGCGCTGCCGGGGCACCGCCGGCGCGTACCTTACCCTGACCTCCAGGGCGGCGGAGGTGTACCGGTCGTGGTCGGTGAAGTCCGGCGCGGTCGCGAGCAGGTCGATCGCCGCCGTCAGCTCCTCGGCCGGGCGGGTCGACAGGTACGCGCCCAGATTCGCCGCCTCCATCACGCCCGGCCCGCCGCCGGTCACCACCAGCCGGTCGGCCCGGGCCAGCTCCCAGCCCAGCACCGCCGCCATCCGGTACGACACGCTGCCCCGGAGTACCGCGTGCCCGCCCATCACGCCCACCACGGACTGCGGCCCGTGCGTGGCGAGCCAGGCGCGGGTGGCGTCGACCAGCGCATTGTCCACCCCGTGGTCGTGCAGCCGTTGGCCGAGCGCCTCCTTGACCTCCGGCAGCGCCCCGCCGTGCGCCCGGAAGTGGTCGTACACCCGGGTGTCGTACATGCCGGCGAAGCCGCCCTCGGCGAACCCGGCGGCCAGGTCCTCCGGGGTGTAGAGGTGCGACGGCTGGGTCGGGTACGGCAGCCCGGAGAAGGGCGGCACCACGTTCGCGCCGCGCCGGACCAGGTCCGCGCCCACCTCACGAGAGGCGAAGCGGCAGCCGACGAAGAGGGTGCCGGTCACCTCCGTCCCGCTGAGGTCGGGGACCGGGGCGACGTCGAGGCGCAGGCCCTGGACGGTCAGCCCGGCCAGGCTGCCGGTGGTCAGCCGCTGCTCGAACGCGCTGCGGGTCTCGATCTCGGTGGCGCTGGTGTCGTGCGGGGAGAGCACGTCCGCGGGAGGTGGGGTCGGCACGACGCCATCCTGCCCGCCCGGGTCAACCCCGCAAACCATCCGGTACGCACAGGAGCCCGGTGGCGAGGCCACCGGGCTCCTGCTCCAACCGGGTCCTGGGGAGGCTCCGGACCCATAGTTGTAGTGGAAAACACGTTCCGCCGGCATTAGCCGCAGGTCCCGCCGCCGTGGACCGCAGGGAAGCGCGGCACGACCACAGGCGTGACGAAGGCCTCAACCGTTCGGGTAGCCGGGTCTGCCGACCCCCTCGCGCGGCGCAGAGCGAAGCGGGTTGAATGGGACGATGCAGAACCTGTTGCCTGAGCCGCCGGCCACCCTCCTACCGGCCCACGACGAGGCCGACGCCGCGCTGGCCGCCGCCCAAGAGGCCGGCACCGACGAGGCGTACGCCGAGGTCGCGGCCCGTTTCCCGACGTACGGCGCGGGTTGGGCCGCGCTCGCGAGCCGGGCCCTGGTCGACGGCCAGGTCGTTCCCGCGTACGCCTACGCCCGGACCGGCTATCACCGGGGCCTGGACCAGCTACGCCGCAGCGGCTGGAAGGGGTATGGCCCGGTGCCCTGGTCGCACGCGCCGAACCGGGGCTTCCTCCGCTGCCTCTACGTGCTGTCCCGGGCCGCCGGCGAGATCGGCGAGGCGGACGAGGCCGCCCGCTGCGCCCAGTTCCTGCGCGACTGCGACCCGGCCGCCGGGGACGCCCTGGCCAGCGCCTGACCCCATCGAGCCAGCGCGGCGGCCGGCCCGACGGGTGTCGGCCCGGCCGCCGCGCTGATCAGAGCCCCTCGGCCACGGACGCGGCGATCTTCAGCCAGGCGTCGCGGGTGGCCGACGAGAGCTGCCCGTACCGGATCGGCTCGCCGGTGTCGATCAACCGTTCGTATGGGGCGAGCAGCACCGCCCGGGTGCGGGCCGCGAAGTGCTCCTGGATGGCCGGCAGGTCGATCTCCTTGCGCGACGGCGGCATGGAAACCACCGTCACCGCCTGCCGGACCAGCCGCTGCCGGCCGCTCTGCTCCAGGTGGTCGAGCATCCGGGCGGCCGTCTCCGCCGAGTCGTTGCGGGCCGACATGGTCACCACGAGCTGGTCCGTGGCGTCCATCGCGGCCTGCCAGTTCTGCGCCCGGACGTTGTTGCCGGTGTCCACGAAGATCAGCTTGTAGAACCGGCTGACCACCTCCCGGATCTCGGCGAAGGCCGATGCGGTGAGCATCTCCCCGCCGGTGGCCGACTCGTCCGAGGCGAGCACGTCGAACATCCCCTCGCCCTGCGAGCGGACGTACTGCGACAGGTCGCCGACCCGCCCGTGCGCGCCCTGGAACTGGCCGAGGTCGCGCAGCATGTCGCGCACCGTACGGGAGTGGAAGTCCTGCTGGGCACGCATCCCGAGGGTGCCCTGTGTCTCGTTGTTGTCCCAGGCCAGCACGTACCCGCCGCGCTTCTGACCGAAGGTCATGGCGAGCAACAGGATGGCCACGGTCTTTCCCGCGCCGCCCTTCGGGTTGACCACGGTCACCTGGCGCAGCCCGCCGAAGTTGCGCCGCACCATCTCGATGTCGCGGCGCAGCTCCTGCTCGTGCCGCCCCGGCGGGAGCTTGATCAGCCCCGTTTTGTTCACCACGGCCCGCACGCCCATCGTGGCCACCGGGTCGGCCGGGCGCACCTGTCGGCGCCGGGCGAAGTCCTCGGCGGTCGGCGCGATCCTGGTGTCCGGCGTCCAGGCCGGTTCCGGGTACCCCGGCGGCACCCGGGTCACCCCGTCCGCCTCCCGGTACGGCGGCTGCGGCACCGGTGTCACCTGCTGCGGGGCCACCTGCTGCGGGGGCTGCGGCGGCCAGCCCGGGGGGTACCACCCTGGCTGAACCGCGCCGGCGTGCGCCTGGTCGGGGTGCGTCGGTGCGGGCGGGGCGGTGTCCGGGCCGGAGTGCTGCTGCGGTCCGGGACCCCATCCCACCTCAGTTTCGCCCGCCGTGGCCGGGTAGCCCCCGGTGTAGGCGTCGACCGGCCCGGCGGTGTAGGCGTCGACCGGCCCGGCGGTGTAGGCGTCGACCGGCCCGGCGGTGTAGGCGTCGACCGGCCCGGCGGTGTAGGCGTCGACCGGCCCGGCGACTGCGGGCGGGTACGGGGTCGGGGCCAGCGGCCCCGGCGGGTTCATCACCGGCGGGAACGGCCCGGGCGGCTGCGGCCCCGCCGCCTCCACCGGTCGCGGTGCCGCGTCGACCGGCTGCGCTGCCGCGTCGACAGCAGCCGGGGGCGGTGCGGGTCGTGGCGCACCGTCGGCCGGCCGGGCCCACTCCTGCGCGTCCGGCTGCCGCGTCGATCCCACGTCGACGGTCGGCTCGGGCTCGCCCGCCGGACGGGTCCCGCCGCCGGGTCGCTGTGGCGGCAACGCCCACGGCGACTCGGCCACCCGTCCCCCGCCGTTCGACGTCGGGACGGCCACCGACCCGCCCCGGGCCGCCCCGGCGTCGCCGACCGTCGTCACGCCCGGTGCCACCGGGACCGGCCCGGCGGCAGTCGCGTCCCCGGGGACCGGCGGTGCCCCGGCCGACGTCTGCGGGTCCAGGGTGAAGGGCAGGTTCAGGTCGACCGGACCGGGCACCGGTTGGTACCGGGCGTACGTGCTCGGCGCGGCGCCCAGCGACGGGTAGGCGTCCGGGGCGACGAACGACGGCCCGGCATCGGCCGGCGGTGGCCCGGGATCGGCCGGGTTCGGCACCGCCGGGTTCGGCACCGGCAGGTGGGCGGCTGTCGCGGCCCACGCCGGGGCGGAGCCGTCCGGCCCGTGATCGGTCGGTTCCGGCGGCCAGAGCGGTTCGATGTCCCGCTCCGGCATCGGCTGCTGGCCGGGCAGGTGGACCCGGTCGGCGTTGTCGTCCACGCGGTTCCTTTCCATTCCTCCTGCCGAGGATAGGCCCCGGAGCCGAGCCGCCGGGATCGATGCCGGTCCCCGCCGATCGTCACCCCCGCCGTCGGTCGTCCCGTCGGTCGCGGCGGGGCGCGTCGACGGCCCACCCGGACGGTTCGCCGGGTCAGGCCGTCCAGACCGCCCAGGCCGCGGGCTCGGTCCACCAGGACCGTTTCCGGCTCAGCTCGCCCTCGACGCCGTCGTCGAGATAGGGCACCCGCTCGTCGCGCGGCACGACGGCCACCGCGCGCCCCCGCGCCCGGCGTACCTCGAACCGCATCCGCTTCCTACCCAACGCGGCGCGGGTCACCACGGGAACGGCCACCGCGACCTCGACCATGCCGTCCGTCGGGTCCCCGGCGGTGAGCAGCGGCAGCCCGTCGAGCCGGGCGTACCCGCCCGCGTTGCCGATGGCGCAGGCCAGCAGCGGATCGTCGCCGGCGGAGAGCACGACGTCGTCCACCTCGATGCGGCCCCGCCAGTGCAACGGCCGGCCGGCGTCGTCGGCGGCCCCGATCAGCGCGCCGTCCAGGGTCACCGAGCCGCCGTCGTTGCGCAGCAGGTCCAGCCGCCGGGCAGTGCCGTCCAGCACGGCGGCGGCCACCGCCGCCGGGTCGCGCGGCAACCCGAGCTGCGCGGCCAGGTCGCGCTGCCCGCCGCTGTGGGTCGGATCGAGCGGGAGTACGCCCACCGGCGGCAGGTCCGGCACCGTACGGTTGCCGGGCAGGTCGGCGGGGCGACGGCTGGGCGGTGGGGCGTACCGCCGGACGAGCCGGCGCACGACGGCGCGCAGCTGACCGTCGCTGGCGGTGGCGACGACCAGCCTGGTCTTCGAGTCCGGGTCGGGCCAGGCGAGCCCGTCGGGGCGAGGTGGGCCGTCGAGCCGGGCCAGCACCTCGTCGATCTCCGCGTCCGAGCGGGCGGTGACCGTCTCCACCCGGGCGCCTCGGGCGGTCAGGGCGTCCGCGCAGGCGAGCACCGGCACCCGGGGAGTCTCGCACCGCTCCCTGGCGCGACCTGCGTCACCGGTCGTGCCGTCGCCGCAGCAGGCGTCGCCGCTGCCGCAGCCCCCGCCGGGAGCGTCCCGCCCCGAGCCGAGGGTGAGCAGCACCACGTCGTACACGAAGGAGCCTCCTGCCTCTCGACGAACCCCTGCCGGTGCCGTCGTGACCTCTTGTTAGCCTGACACCCCGGGCTCGCTTACCGGTCGCCACCTGGCACCCGAGCCTTCTGGAGGCGGAGAAGATGCCAGCGATCGTGCTCATCGGCGCTCAGTGGGGCGACGAGGGCAAGGGCAAGGTTACCGACCTGCTGGGTGAGCGGGTCGACTACGTCGTGCGCTACTCCGGCGGAAACAACGCCGGCCACACGGTGATCACCCCGGACGGGCAGAAGTACGCGCTGCACCTGATGCCGTCGGGCGCGCTCTCGCCGAGCGCGATGATCATCATCGGCAACGGTGTCGTGGTCGACCCGAAGGTGCTGCTGACCGAGATCGACGGCCTCGCCGAGCGTGGCGTGGACGTCTCCCGGCTGCGCATCTCCGGCGACGCGCACCTGATCATGCCGCACCACCGGGCCCTGGACCGGGTGGTCGAGCGGTACCTCGGCAGCTCCCGGATCGGCACCACCGGCCGGGGCATCGGCCCGGCGTACGGCGACAAGGTCGCCCGGATGGGCATCCGGCTCCAGGACCTGCTCGACCCGGGCATCCTGCGCAAGAAGCTGGAACTCGCCCTGCGCGAGAAGAACCAGATCCTGTTCAAGGTGTACAACCGCAAGGCGATCGACGTCGACGCGACCGTCGAGGAATACCTCGGCTACGCCGAGCGGCTCAAGCCGTACATCGCCGAGACCCGGGTGATGCTCTGGGACGCCCTGGACCGGGGCGAGACGGTGTTGCTGGAGGGTGCCCAGGCCACCATGCTCGACATGGACCACGGCACCTACCCCTTCGTGACCTCGTCGAACCCGACGGCGGGCGGGGCGTGCGTGGGCGCGGGCATCCCGCCGACCGCGATCAACAAGGTCATCGCGGTGAGCAAGGCGTACACCACGCGGGTGGGTTCCGGCCCGTTCCCCACGGAGCTGTTCGACGACAACGGCCAGCACCTGCGCAAGGTCGGCCACGAGTACGGCACGACCACCGGCCGGGAGCGCCGCTGCGGCTGGTTCGACGCCGTCGTCGCCCGGTACGCGTGCCGTCTCAACGGCGTCACCGACCTGGTGATCACCAAGCTGGACGTGCTCACCGGCCTGCCGAAGGTCCCGCTCTGCGTCGGGTACGAGATCAACGGCGAGCGCTTCGACGACATGCCGATGACGCAGACCGACTTCCACCACGCCACGCCGATCTACGAGGAGCACGACGGCTGGTGGGAGGACATCACCAAGGCGCGCACCGAGGCCGACCTCCCGGAGAACGCGAGACGCTACATCGCGCGCATCGAGGAGCTGTGCGCCACCCGCGTCAGCGTGGTGGGCGTCGGCCCGGGCCGCGAGGAGAACGTGACCCGCCACCCCCTGCTCCCCTAGCG
>NZ_SMKJ01000269.1:0-9960 GCF_004348615.1 Micromonospora sp. KC207 | reverse complement strand
TGGTGGTGTGGGGGTGGATTGGGCGCGGGTGTATGCCGGTACGGGTGCCCGCAGGGTTGATCTACCGACGTATCCGTTCCAACGACGCCACTACTGGGCGCCGACCCCGACGAGAGGTCTTGCCGTTGTTGGTGCCGACGCCGATCCGGTAGGGGGTCTGCGGTATCGGGTCAGTTGGAAACCGCTGCCGACGGGCGACCCCCGACACCTCACCGACCGCTGGCTGCTGGTGGTGCCCGAGACGCTGGCCGGCGACGAGGTGGCGGAGGGCGTACGACAGGCGTTGGCCGCGCGTGGTGCGTCCGTCGAGCTGCTGACCGTCGACGCCGCCGCCGACCGGGCCAGCCTCGTCGCCTTGCTGACCTCCGCCGCCACCGCGCCCGGGGACACCGAGGCGGACGGCCCGGCCGGCGTGATCTCGTTGCTGGCGCTCGCCGAGGGCGCGGACGCGCGCCACCCGGCCGTACCCCTGAGTCTGACCGCCTCGCTCGCCCTGATCCAGGCGCTGGCGGACGCGGGGACGCCGGCCCGCCTCTGGGCCGTCACCCGGGGGGCCGTCGCCGTGTCCTCCGGCGAGGCACCGGACGCCGGGCAGGCCCAGGTGTGGGGGCTCGGACGGGTCGCGGCCCTCGAACTGCCGGACCGGTGGGGCGGACTGGTCGACCTGCCGGCGTCCCTCGGCAAGCGCGCCTTCGCGCAGCTCGCCGGCGTGGTGGGCGGCTCTGACGGTGAGGACCAGGTCGCCGTGCGGGTCTCCGGTGTCCACGGACGCCGTCTCATGCGCTCCCGCGCCGCCGTCAGCTCCGGTGACTGGCCGGCCCGGGGCACCGTGCTCGTCGTCGGGGACACCGGCCCGGTCGCCGGGCCCCTCGTCGGCAGCCTCCTCCGCGACGGGGCGGCGCACGTGGTGCTCGCCGGCCCGACCGCCGCGTCCACCGCCGGGCTCACCGGCGAGCCCGGCCGGGTGTCGCTGGTCGACTGCGACCCCACCGACCGGGACGCGCTCGCCGGGCTGCTCGGCGCGTACGAGCCCACCACGATCGTGGTGGCCCCGCCCGCCGTCGCGCTCACCGCCCTCGCCGAGACCACCCCGGAGGACCTCGTCGCTGCCGTCGCAGCAAGGACGACGACGGCAGCGCACCTCGACGCCCTCGCTGCGGAGGCGGAGCTGGGGCTCGACGCGTTCGTCGTCTTCTCCTCGGTCTCCGGAACCTGGGGAGGCGCGGGGCACGGCGGGTACGCGGCGGGTACCGCCGGGCTGGACGCGCTGGTCGAGGCGAGGCGGGCCCGGGGCGTGCCCGGCACGGCGATCGCGTGGACGCCGTGGGCCGACGCAACGGTGGAGGCCGCCGGGCGCGCACCAACCGGGGCCGCCGGCCCCGACCTCGAACTGCTGCGGCGCAGCGGCCTCACGCCGTTGGACCCGGCAGCCGCGCTGGACGTGCTGCGCGGGGCGGTGGCGCGGGGCGAGCACGCGGTGACCGTGGCCGACGTTGACTGGGCGCGGTTCGTCGCGTCGTACACGGCCGCCCGGCCGAGCACGTTCTTCGACGAGCTGCCCGAACTGCGGGCGGCCCGGGAGGCGGAGCGCACCCCGGTCGAGGACTCGTCGGTCGGCTCCGAACTGGCCCGAGCCCTCGGCGGCAAGCCCGCGGCCGACCAGCACCGGACGCTGCTGCGGCTGGTCCGCGCGCACGTCTCGGTCGTCCTGGGGCACGACGAGGCCGAGGCGGCCGATCCGGACCGGGCGTTCCGGGAACTCGGCTTCACCTCGGTGACGGCGGTGGACCTGCGCAACCGGCTGAACGCGGCCACCGGGCTGGCCCTGCCGGCGTCCGTCGTCTTCGATCATCCCAGTGCCCGGGCGCTGGCCGCGTTCCTGCGCACCGAGCTACTCGGTCCGGAGGCCGGCGAGGACACGGCGGATGCCGCCGCCCCGTCGGCCCCTCCGACGAAGGCGGGCGACGACGAGCCGATCGCGGTGATCGGGATGGCCTGCCGGTTCCCCGGCGGGGTCGAGGCCCCCGACGACCTGTGGGACCTGCTGGAGAAGGGCCGCGACGCCATCTCCACCTTCCCCACCAACCGGGGCTGGGACGTCGACGGCCTGTACGACCCGGACCCGGACGCGCCCGGCCGTACCTACGTCCGCGAGGGCGGCTTCCTGCACGACGCGCCGGACTTCGACGCCGCCTTCTTCGGGATCTCGCCCCGCGAGGCCCTGGCCATGGATCCGCAGCAGCGCCT
The DNA here is from genome assembly GCF_004348615.1 of Micromonospora sp. KC207. Classification (NCBI taxonomy): domain Bacteria; kingdom Bacillati; phylum Actinomycetota; class Actinomycetes; order Micromonosporales; family Micromonosporaceae; genus Micromonospora; species Micromonospora sp. KC207. Next base: position 7,713 of record NZ_SMKJ01000269.1, on the reverse strand, counting down.
GCTGCTGGAGACGGCGTGGGAGTCCCTGGAACGGGCCGGGCTGGACCCGACCGCGTTGCGCGGCACCCGGACCGGGGTGTTCGTGGGGACCAACGGCCAGCACTACATGCCGCTGCTGCGCGACGGCGCGGACGACTTCGAGGGCTACCTCGGCACCGGCAACTCGGCCAGCGTCATGTCCGGCCGGCTCTCGTACGTCTTCGGCCTGGAGGGCCCGGCGGTGACCGTGGACACGGCCTGCTCCGCCTCCCTGGTGGCGCTGCACCTCGCGGCGCAGGCGCTGCGTCGGGGCGAGTGCGCGCTGGCCCTGGTCGGCGGCGCCACGGTGATGTCGACGCCGGACATGCTGGTGGAGTTCTCCCGGCAGCGGGCGATGTCCCCGGACGGCCGGTCCAAGGCGTTCGCCGCCGCCGCCGACGGGGTGGCCCTCAGCGAGGGCGCCGCCATGATGGTGGTGCAGCGGCTCGCCGACGCGCAGGCCGCTGGGCACGAGATTCTGGCCGTGATCAAGGGCTCGGCCGTCAACCAGGATGGGGCCAGCAACGGCCTCACCGCCCCGAACGGGCCCTCCCAGGAGCGCGTCATCCGGCAGGCCCTGGCCGATGCCGGCCTGCGGCCGGACCAGGTGGACGCGGTCGAGGCGCACGGCACCGGCACCGCCCTGGGCGACCCCATCGAGGCGCAGGCGTTGCTCGCCACGTACGGCCGGGACCGGCCGGCGGACCGGCCGCTGTGGCTCGGCTCGCTGAAGTCCAACATCGGTCACACCCAGGCGGCCGCCGGCATCGCCGGGGTGATGAAGGTGATCCTGGCGCTGCGGCACGACACGTTGCCGCGCACACTGCACGTGGATCGGCCGACGCCCCGGGTGGACTGGGCGTCCGGCGCGGTGTCGTTGCTGACCGAGTCGGTGCCGTGGCCGGAGGGCGACGAACCACGCCGGGCGGCGGTGTCCTCGTTCGGCATCAGCGGCACCAATGCCCACGTGATCGTCGAGCAGGCGCCGCTGGCGGTGCGGGAACCGATCGACCACGAGGCGGACGAGGTCACCGTCCCGCTGTTCCTGTCAGCCCGGGGCAGCGCCGCGCTTGCCGCCCAGGCCGCCCGGCTGCGGGCCCGGCTGATCGAGGAACCCGACCTGGACATCACCGAGGTCGGCTACACGCTGGCGGCCACCCGGGCGCGCTTCGAGCACCGGGCGGTCGTCGTCGGGGAGAGCCGCGCGGAGGCCCGCGACGCGCTCGCCGCGCTGGCCCGGGGCGAGGAACACCCGTCGCTGCTGCGGGGGCGGGCCGGCGCGAGCGACCGGGTCGCGTTCGTCTTCCCCGGCCAGGGCTCGCAGTGGGCCGAGATGGCCGACGGGCTGCTCGACCGCTCTCCGGCCTTCCGGGCGAGCGCGCTGGCGTGCGACGAGGCGCTGCGGGCGTACCTTGACTGGTCGGTGCTGGACGTGCTGCGCCGCGTGCCGGAGGCGCCCCCGCTGAGCCGGGTCGACGTGGTTCAGCCGGTGCTGTTCACGATGATGGTGTCGCTGGCGGCGGCCTGGCGGGCGCTGGGCGTGCACCCGTCCGCCGTGGTCGGCCACTCGCAGGGCGAGATCGCGGCGGCCTACGTGGCCGGCGGCCTGTCCCTGGATGACGCGGCGCGGATCGTCGCCCTGCGCAGCCAGGCGTGGCTGCGGCTGGCCGGGCAGGGCGGGATGGTGGCGGTGTCGCTCCCCGTCGACGAGCTCCGGGCCCGCCTGGAGCGGTTCGGCGAGCGGGTGTCCGTCGCCGCGGTGAACAGCCCCGGTACGGCCGCGGTGAGCGGCTACCCCGACGCGCTCGCCGAACTCGTCGACGAGCTGACCGCCGAGGGCGTGCACGCCAAGGCGATCCCGGGGGTGGACACGGCCGGGCACTCCGCGCAGGTGGACGTGCTGAAGGACCACCTGATGGTGGCGCTGGCCCCGGTGTCGCCCCGCAGCTCGGAGATCCCCTTCTACTCGACGGTCACCGGCGGCCTGCTGGACACCGCGCGGATGGACGCCGCCTACTGGTACCGCAACATGCGCGACCCGGTGGAGTTCGAGCGGGCGACCCGGGCGATGCTCGCGGACGGGCACGAGGGATTCCTGGAGCCCAGCCCACACCCGATGCTGTCGGTGTCGTTGCAGGGCACCGCAGCGGACGCCGGGGTCACCGCGACGGTGCTCGGCACGCTGCGGCGCGGCAGGGGTGGCGCCCGCTGGTTCGGGGTGGCGCTCGGGCTTGCCCACGCCAACGGGATCGAGATCGACGCGGGCGTCCTCTTCGGGACCGACTCGCGCCGGGTCGACCTGCCGACGTACCCGTTCCAGCGCGAGCGCTTCTGGTACCACGCGCCGGCCGGGCGCGGGGACGTAGCCGCCGCCGGTCTCAGCGGCGCGGACCACCCGCTGCTGGGCGGGGCGGTCGAGCTGCCCGACCAGGGCGGCCACGTGTATCCGGCCCGGCTGGGCACCCGGTCGCACCCGTGGCTCGGCGAGCACGCCCTGCTGGGCACGGCGATCCTGCCCGGGGCCGCGTTCGCCGAGCTCGCACTGTGGGCCGGGCGGCGGGACGGGGCCGACCGGATCGAGGAGCTGACCCTGGACGCGCCGCTGGTGGTGGCCGACGAGTCGGCGGTGCGGCTGCGGCTCGTGGTGGGCCCGGCGGACGCGCAGGGTCGGCGGCAGCTCACCGTCCACTCGCGCGCCGACGGCGCGGAGGCGGACGCCGGGTGGACCCGGCACGCGCAGGGCACCCTCGTGCCGAGCGGCGACAGCGCCGGGATCGGGGAACCGGGCGCGCCCTGGCCGCCGGCCGGGGCCGAACCCGTCGAGGTGGCGGGGATGTACGACCGGTTCGCCGATCGCGGCTACCAGTACGGGCCGTCGTTCCGGGGGGTCCGGGCCGCCTGGCGGGCCGGCGACACGGTGTACGCCGAGGTGGCCCTGCCCACCCCGCAGACCGGGAACCCGCGCTTCGGCGTCCACCCGGCCCTGCTCGACGCCGCGTTCCAGGCGATGAGCCTCGGCGCGTTCTTCCCCGAGGACGGGCAGGTCTGGATGCCGTTCGCCCTGCGGGGCGTGTCCTCGTCGGGGGCCGGGGCCGACCGGCTGCGGGTGACCATCAGCCCGGCGGGTGACGAGGCGGTCCGGATCGCCTGCTCCGACGAGCAGGACCGGCCGGTCGTGGTGATCGACTCCTTGGTGGCGCGTGCGGTGCCGGTGGAGGCGCTCAGCTCCGGCGTCCCCGGCGCAGGGGACGGCGCGCTGCACCACGTCGCCTGGACCGCCCGGCCGGACCAGGCCCCCGCCCCGGTGCAGCGCTGGGCGGTCGTGGGCGCGGCCGATCCCGGGCTCGCCGGGAGCCTGGACCGGGTGGGCGGCCTCTGTGAGGCGTACCACGATCTCGCCGGCCTGGTCGCGGCGGTGGCCGAGGGGGCGGCGGTGCCCGACGTGGTCGCGGTGCCGGTCCCGGCCGGCACGCCGATCGGGCCCGACGCGGTGCGTGCCACCGTGCTCGGCGCACTCGACCTGACCCGGAACTGGCTCGCGGTCGAGGGCCGGCTGGGGCTGGCCAGGCTGGCGTTCGTCACCACCTCGGCGGTGGCGGTCGGCGACGGCGCCGAGCACGTGGACCCGGTGTCCGCCGCCCTGTGGGGTCTGGTGCGTTCCGCCCAGTCCGAGGAGCCGGGCCGGTTCGTCCTCGTCGACCTGGACGCCGACCCGGCCAGCGCCGGGACCCTGCCCGCCGCGCTCGCCGCAGGGGAACCTCAGGTGGCTGTCCGTGCCGGAACGGTGCACGTGCCCCGACTGGTCCGGCACCGGCCCCGCCCCGACGGCCCGCTGACGCCCCCGGCCGGTGCCGCCTGGCGGCTCGCCGCCGGCGGGGAGGGCACCCTGGAGGGCCTGGCGCTGGTCCCGGCCCCGGACGCCGAGGCACCCCTGGCCCCCGGGCAGGTCCGGATCGCGGTACGCGCCGCGGGGGTGAACTTCCGGGACACCCTCATCGCGCTCGGCATGTACCCGGGCACGCCGGTGCTGGGCGCGGAGGGGGCCGGCGTGGTCACCGAGGTCGCGCCGGACGTGGCCGGCCTCGCCCCCGGTGACCGGGTGCTCGGCATGTGGACCGGCGGTCTCGGGCCGGTCGTGGTCGCCGACGCCCGGATGCTCGCCCGGGTCCCACGAGGCTGGTCGTTCGCCGAGGCCGCGTCGGTGCCGGCCGTGTTCCTGACCGCCCACTACGCGCTCACCCGGCTCGCCGGGGTCCGCCCTGGGCAGTCGCTGCTGGTGCACGCGGGGGCCGGCGGCGTCGGCATGGCGACCCTGCAACTGGCCCGACACCTGGGCGTGGAGGTCTACGCCACGGCGAGCCGCGGCAAGTGGGACACCCTGCGCGGGCTCGGCCTGGACGACGCGCACATCGCCGACTCCCGCAGCCTCGACTTCACCCGACAGTTCCTGGACGCCACCGGCGGGCGCGGCGTGGACGTGGTGCTGAACTCCCTCGCCGGGGAGTTCGTGGACGCGTCCCTGCGGCTGCTGCCGCGCGGCGGCCACTTCCTGGAACTGGGTAAGGCCGACGTCCGTGAGCCCGAGCGCGTCGCCGCCGACCACCCGGGGGTCGCCTACCGGGCGTTCGACCTCGTCGAGGCCGGCCCGGAACTGGTCGGGCAGCTACTAGGCGAGCTGATGGAGCTGTTCGCCGCCGGGGTGCTCGACCCGCTGCCGCTGACCGTGCGGGACGTCCGGCGGGCCCGGGACGCGTTCCGCCTGATCAGCCAGGCCCGGCACGTCGGCAAGGTGGTGCTGACCATGCCGCCCGCGTTCGACGCGTACGGCACCGTCCTGGTCACCGGCGGCACCGGGACGCTCGGCGGCGCCGTCGCCCGGCACCTGGTCGCCCGGCACGGCGTACGGCACCTGGTGCTCGCCGGCCGCAGCGGCCCGGAGGCGGACGGGGCGTCCGCGACCGTCGACGAGCTGACCGCGTCCGGCGCGTCGGTGACCGTCGCCGCCTGCGACGCCGCCGACCGGGTCGCGCTGCGCCGCCTGCTCGACGGCATCCCGGAGGCGCACCCGCTCACCGCCGTCGTGCACGCCGCCGGCGTCCTCGACGACGCCACCATCACTGCGCTGACCGCCGGGCAGGTGGACGCGGTGCTGCGGCCCAAGGCCGACGCGGTGCTCAACCTGCACGAGTTGACCCGGGACCGGGACCTGTCGGCGTTCGTGCTGTTCTCCTCGGCGGCAGCCCTGTTCGGCAGCCCTGGGCAGGGCAACTACTCGGCGGCCAACGGCTTCGTCGACGCGTTCGCCCAGTACCGTCGGGCGCAGGGCCTCCAGGCGGTGTCGCTGGCGTGGGGCCTGTGGGCCGACAGCAGCCGGATGGCCGGGCACCTCGACCAGGAGGGGATGCGCCGCAGGATGGCGCGCGGCGGCGTGCTGCCGCTCACCACCGACCAGGGCCTGGCCCTGTTCGACGCCGCACAGCTCGTGGACGAGGCGCTCCAGGTCCCGATCCGGCTCAACGTCGTCGCGCTGCGGGCCGCCGGGAAGGTTCCCGCGCTCCTCGTCGACCTGGTGCCGGCGGCGGGCGCCACGGCCGTCGCCCCGAACCGGGACGACGCGGACCGCACGCTCGCCGACCGGCTCGCCGGGCTGACAGCGGCAGAACAGCGGGAGTTGGTGCTGGACAGCGTGCGCGGGCACGCGGCGGCCGTCCTTGGGCACGCCGACGGGCAGGCCGTCGACGCCGACCGGGCCTTCCGGGAACTCGGCTTCGACTCGCTGACGGCGGTGGAACTGCGCAACCGGCTGGCCGCCGCGTCCGGGCTGCGCCTGCCGGCGACGCTGGTTTTCGACCACCCCACCCCGGACGCCCTGGCGGAGCACCTGCTCGCCGGGCTCGCCCCCGAGCGGGCCCAGGCCGAGCTGCCGCTGCTGGCGGAGCTGGGCCGGCTGGAGGCGGCCCTGGCCGGCACCGACGGGGCCACCCTCGACGGGCTGGACGACCTGGTACGCCGGGAGATCGGCGTCCGGATCGCGGCGCTGGCCGCCCGGTGGGGCGCGGCCCGGGACGAAGCGGCCGGCGGCGACGGCGGCGGCACGGCCGACGCGCTGGAGTCCGCCGACGACGACGAAATCTTCGCGTTCATCGACGAGAGGTTCCGCGCCTCCTGACCCCGCGTACGCGACGGACGTGGTGGACGGGACCGACGGGCAGGAGGGGTGAGGCGGCATGTCGAACGAGCAGAAGCTCCGCGAGTACCTGAGGTTGACCACCACCGAACTCGCCAGGGCCACCGACCGGCTGCGCGCGGTCGAGGCGCGTGAGCACGAGCCCATCGCGATCGTGGGCATGGCCTGCCGCTACCCCGGTGGGGTCAGCTCGCCGGAGGAGCTGTGGGAACTGGTCGCGTCAGGCACGGACGCGATCTCCCCGTTCCCCGACGACCACGGCTGGGACGGCAACGCGCTGTACGACCCCGATCCGACGGCGGCGGGCCGCACCTACTGCCGGGAGGGCGGGTTCCTCGACGGGGTCGGCGACTTCGACGCCGCGTTCTTCGGGATCTCGCCCCGCGAGGCGCTGACCATGGACCCGCAGCAGCGCCTGCTGCTGGAGACGTCCTGGGAGGCGTTGGAGCGGGCCGAAATTGCCCCGGACTCGCTGCGCGGCAGCCGTACCGGGGTGTGCGTTGGGGCGTGGCACGGCGGCTATACCGACATCATCGGGCAGCCCCCGGCGGAACTGGAGGGCCACCTGCTGACCGGCGGGGTGGTCAGCTTCACCTCGGGGCGTATCTCGTACACGTTGGGCCTGGAGGGGCCCGCGTTGACGGTGGACACCGCCTGCTCGTCCTCGCTGGTGGCCCTGCACCTGGCGGTGCGGGCCCTGCGGCAGGGCGAGTGCGACCTGGCGCTGGCCGGCGGGGCGACGGTGCTGGCCAGCCCAGCGGTGTTCGTGCAGTTCTCCCGGCAGCGGGGGCTGGCCCCGGACGGCCGCTGCAAGGCGTTCGCCGACTCAGCGGACGGGTTCGGCCCGGCCGAGGGCGTCGGGATGCTGGTCGTGGAGCGGCTCTCGGACGCCGTCCGCCACGGTCGACGGGTGCTGGCCCTGGTCACCGGCACGGCGGTCAACCAGGACGGGGCGAGCAACGGCCTCACCGCCCCCAGCGGACCGGCCCAGGAGAAGGTGCTGCGCCAGGCGCTCGTGGACGCCCAGGTGACGGCCGCGGACGTGGACGTGGTCGAGGCGCACGGCACCGGCACCCCGCTCGGCGACCCGATCGAGGTGCGGGCCCTGATGAACGTGTACGGCGCGGGCCGGCCAGCCGACCGTCCGCTCTGGCTCGGCTCGCTGAAGTCCAACATCGGTCACACCCAGGCGGCGGCCGGGGTCGGCGGGGTCATCAAGACGGTGCTGGCGATGCGGCACGGGGTCCTGCCGCCGACCCTGCACGTAGACACCCCGACCAGCGAGGTCGACTGGTCCGCCGGTCAGGTGGCCCTGCTGCGTCAGCGGACCCCGTGGCCGGACGCGGGTCGTCCGCGCCGCGCCGGGGTCTCCTCCTTCGGGGTGAGCGGCACCAACGCGCATGTGGTGCTGGAGCAGAGGGCCTGCCGAGAGCGATGTTCCCAGCTCTGTCGCTTATGCTGACCACGCACGATCCGCCCCTGTAGCTCAGCTGGCCAGAGCACTCGCC
>NZ_SMKJ01000268.1:0-10021 GCF_004348615.1 Micromonospora sp. KC207 | reverse complement strand
GGGAGTGGGAGTGGGAGTCGCGCTGTTCAACGCCTCGAGGGTGGCGGTGTAGGCGGGCTTCTTGTTGCCGTTGCACTCGAAGAGCAGCGGGGTGCCACCGGACCGCCACGAGTCGCAGTCCCGCACGCCCCACGTCGTGACACCGTTGCAGCGGGCGACGGCCAGACAGTCGTTGATCACGTTGCGGTAGGTGTTGGCCTGCGTGCTGCCGGAACCCTCGATGTCCAGCTCGGTGATCTGGACGTCCACGCCGAGGGCCGCGAAGCTGGACAGGGTGGTGCGGTAGTTGCTCGGGTACGGCGAGTTGGCGTTGAAGTGCGACTGGAAACCGACGCAGTCGATCGGCACGCCACGCTGCTTGAAGTCCCGCACCATGTTGTAGACGGCCTGCGTCTTCGCGTGGGTCCAGTCGTCGGTGTTGTAGTCGTTGTAGCAGAGCTTCGCGCCGGGGTCGGCGGCGTCCGCCGCCCGGAACGCGGCCTCGATCCAGTCGTTGCCGGTGCGCTGCAGGTTCGAGTCGCGCCGCGCGCCACTGGGGCCGTCGGCGAACGCCTCGTTCACCACGTCCCAGGCGACGACCTTGCCCCGGTAGTAGGCGGCGACCCGGGTGACGTGATTCAGCATCGCCTGGCGCAGGGCGCTGCCGCTCATGCTCTGCATCCACGGCGGCTGCTGCGAGTGCCAGGCCAGGGTGTGGCCGCGCACCTGCCAGCCGCGGCTGAGGGCATGGTTGACGATCCGGTCGGCGCTGCCGAAGGTGAAGTTGTTCTGCTGCGGCTCGGTCGCGTCGATCTTCATCTCGTTCTCGGGAGTGACGCTGTTGAACTCCCGGTTCAAGATCGTTGTGTACGCGCTGTCGCCGAGCTTCTGCCCAGCGACGGCGGCGCCGAAGTACCGACCCGACTGGGCCGCGGCCGCGCCCAGGGTGGTCTCGGCGGCCTGGGCGAAACTGGGAAGCAGGGAGAGGGTGAGAGCCGCCACGGCGGTGGCGACTCCGGTGACCGAGAGCGTTCGAAGTCGACGCCTCGTGGGACGGGTCCAGGAGAACATGCTGATCCTCCAGCAGGGGGACGGAAGTACGAAGCTCGCCTCGATGCCGACGCCGGCCGTGGCGCTTGCGCCTCACGGCCGCCCCGGCGACACGGCCCAGGCCAGGCGCGAATACCGGGACGCGGTGTGCCCTGGGCTGTGTGACCAGCGAGTACAGCGTGCGGTGAGTGGTCCGGCGCCCGCTTGCGATAGGTGGTGGCTACGGGCGCCGGGCTCTCGCCGCGTGGTCGACTCGAGCACCTCCTGAGGGTGTGGGTTGAGCGTTGCCGGGGTGACCGCCTCGCCCGGCCGATGGTCGGGAGTCGGGGCGGTGGCGCGATGCACTTTGGGTCGTTTTGCGATGGGCCTCGGGGTGGGCCGACCCGTGTCGGCACTCATCTTCATCGATGGACTTAGGTTTTCAGAAAGTTGCGGATTTATCAAGCGATAGTTTCGATGCGGTCGCCATGGTGTGACGGGCTCGCGAACGCGTTCGGACGCGGTCCCGGGTCCCACCACGGACGGCCCGGCCGGGCGAGGCCGTCTTCACACCTCACCCGACCGGGCCGTGAGCCAGCGGGCCGCGAGCGCGTCCCGGCCGACGGGATCGATCTGGCCGGTCACCCGCAGCCGGGCCATCCCGCCGTCGGGGAAGATATCCAGCCGGACGTGGGTGGCGGCCCGGGGCTCGGCGACCGCAAAGCGGTGCCGGGTGTCCGGCAGCAGCCGGGTGTCCGGCAGCAGGGGAAACCACGCGCCCGGGTCGTCGAGGTCGCCGTGGCGGTCGTCGGCGGCGCGTAGCGTGGCGCGTCCCGGTGCGTTGCCCTTGAAGTGGCTGGTGTCGAGGTCGACGAAGTGCGCGACCCCGGGCACGCCCAGCCGGACCAGCACCCAGTCGTTGCCGTCGTCGCGGCGGCGGGCGGTCTCCCAGCCTTCCCCCATCACCCGGGCCGGGCCGGGCGCGAGCAGGTTCTGCGGGGCGCCGTAGAACCCGTCGCTGCACCCCTGCACCTGTCCGCCGTGTTCCGTCGCCGCCAGGTCGAGGACGTCGGGCAGCAGGCGCGGGTCGGGCACCACGTCCCCGTGCACCCGCAGCCGGGCGACCCCGCCGTCGGGGAAGATGGTGAGCCGGACGTGGGTGACGTGGTGGGGCACGCTGACCGGGAAGGCGTTGCGGGCGTCGCCGGCCAGCGGCGAGCGGCCCAGCAGCGGCACCCACCGCGCCCGGGCCAGCTCGGCCGGCCCCGGATAGCCGTCGACGGCGCACCCGTCGACGGCGGCGAAGGGCGGATAGTTGCCGGTGAAGAAGCTGGTGTCGACGACCAGCAGGCGCACGATGCCCGGCAGGCCGAGCCGGACGATGGCGTGGTCGGAGCCGGGCTCGCGGCGGCGTCGGGTCTCCCAGCCGTCGTAGACCTGCCCCTTCGCGGCGAAGGTGCGGGGCGAGAAGGTCGGGGGCAGCGGCTCCACCAGGTTGTCCGCTGCGGCGAAGAACTCGTCGGTGGCGGTGACGACGCCACCGCCGAAGGCGCGCGAGGCCAGGTCGGGCAGGGTGGCCAGCGCACGCAGGGCCGCCGGATCGGGGCGGGTGGCCGGGCCGGCGGACTCGCCCGGGGCGCTCACGCCGCACCCGCCCGCAGCAGCCGGCCGCGTGGGGCGTCGCCGGTGACCGGTTCGCCGCGCAGCCAGGTGGCCCGCACGACGCCGGTCAACTGCTGCCCGGCGTACGGCGTCACGGGGTGCCGGTGGTGCAGCAGGCCCGGCTCGACGCGGAAGCCGGCGTCCGCGTCGAAGGCCACCAGGTCGGCGTCGCAGCCCACCGCGAGCCGGCCCTTGCCGGGCAGCCCGGCCAGGTTGGCCGGGCCGGTGGCCATCCAGCCGACGACGTCGGCCAGGTCGTGCCCACGGCGGCGGGCCTGGGTCCACACCACCGGCAGGCTGAGCTGTACCGACGCGACGCCGCCCCAGGCCGCGGCGAAGTCGCCGGTGTCGGCCCGTTTCAGCTCCGGCGGGCAGGGCGAGTGGTCGCTGACCACGCAGTCCACGGTGCCGTCGGCCAGCGCGGCCCAGAGCCGGTCCTGGTTGTCGCGGTCCCGGATCGGCGGGCAGCACTTGAACTCGGTCGCGCCGTCCGGCACCTGCTCGGCGGTCAACGCGAGGTAGTGCGGGCAGGTCTCCACGCTCAGCCGCACGCCGTCCGCCCGCGCGGCGACCAGCTCGGGCAGAGCCCCGGCCGACGACAGGTGCAGCACGTGGACCCGGGCCCCGGTCCGGCGGGCGGCGGCCACCACCGTCGCGACGGCGGACCGCTCGGCCGCCGGCGGTCGGGACGCGACGAAGTCGGCGTAGCGCGGCGACGGGGGCGACTGGCGCACCGACCCCGGGTCCTCGGCGTGCACGACGAAGAGCGCGTCGACCGTACGCAGGGCCTGCTCCAGCAGGTCGGCGTCGACCGGGGGGAACTCCGGCACGCCGGAGTCGACGAGGAACGCCTTGAAGCCGAACACCCCGGCCCGGTCCAGTGCCACGAGGTCGCCGAGGTTGCCCGGCACGACGCCGCCCCAGAACCCGACGTCGACATGGCAGCGGCCCCGCGCGGCGGCGCGCTTGGTCTCCAGCGCGGCCACGGTGACGGTCGGTGGGACGCTGTTCAGCGGCATGTCGATCAGGGTGGTGACACCGCCGGCCGCGGCGGCCCGGGTGGCGCTGGCGAAGCCCTCCCACTCGGTGCGGCCGGGCTCGTTGACGTGCACGTGCGTGTCCACCAGGCCGGGCAGCAGTGCGACGTCGCCCAGGTCCTCGTCGACGCCGGCGTCGAGCGGTTCGTCGTATCCGGCGAGCGCGGCGATCCGGCCGGCGCGCACGCCGACCGCCGCCGGCCGTTGCCCGCCCGGCAGCACCGCCCGCCGGGATCGCACCACCAGGTCGTAGCTCATCGGCCCTCCTCATCTCCTCGGCCCGGCACCGGTCAGGTCACGACGCGTGCCGCCGCAGCTCGGCCCGGTCGAATCCGGTCCCCGCGAAGGTGAGCGCCCCGCAGTGCAGCCCGCGCAGCAGGAACCCGGCGAGCGCGCGCCGGGTCGCCGGCTCGTCCAGCACCCCCTCCGAGCGGCGGTCCAGGTAGGCCCGCAACCGCCGGGCCGCGTCGGGCGCGCCGTCGCGGAAGAAGGCGTACGTCGCGGCGAACCGGGTCGGCAACTGCGCCGGGTGCAGGTCCCAGCCCTGGTAGAAGCCGCGTTCGAGGGAGCGGCGGACCAGCCGGGAGTGCAGCGCCCAGGCCGCCCGCACCGCCGTCGCCCCGCCCACCGGCAGCACGTTGGTGGAGCCGTCGCAGACAGGCACCCCGGCACCGGCCGCCGCCACCTGCATCACCGCCTTGGCATGATCGGCGGCCGGGTGCTCCATGCTCTGGTACGGGCCGGCCACCCCGCACGCCGCGCTGTAGTCGTACGTGCCGAAGTGCAGCCCCGCGCAGCGGCCCCCGGCGGCGGCGACCAGCCGGGCGACCGTCGCCGTGCCGTCCGGGCCGAGCACCGCGCGGGGCACCTCCACCTGCACCTCGAACCGCAGCGCCTCGTCCGCCAGCCCGTACGCCGTCTCCAGGCGAGCGCAGAGCGCGGCCATCGCCTCGACCTGCGCCGGGTGGCTGACCTTGGGCAGGGTCACCACGAAGCCGGCCGGCGGCCCGCCGCAGGCGTCGAGGAACAGGTCGAGGCTGCGGACCGCCCGGTGCCGGGTCGCCGCCTCCAGGCACTTGATCCGTACCCCGACGAAGGGCGTGGCGGCCCCGGCGGAGTGGGCCTGCACCAGCGCCCGGGCGGCCGAGCGCACCGCGTCGTCCTCGGCGTCGTCGTCGCGTACCCCGAAGCCGTCCTCCAGGTCGACCCGCAGGTCCTCGATCGGTTCCCGGGCCAGCTTGCCTTCCACAGCGGCGCGCAGCTCCTCGGCGAACGGCAGCGGCGAATGGTCCCGCAGCGCGGCCAGCGCGGCGGCCCCCCAGGACGGCACGAGGTCGGCGGTGACCCGGTCGGCGGGGACGTACACGGTGTGCACCGGCTGCCGGACGGCGACGGGGGGTGGCTGCGCGCCGCCCAGCTCGGCGTCGACGGCGGCGAGCCGGTCGTCGAGGTCGGCGTAGGCGTCCCGGGCCAGGCGCATCAGTCGGCCAGCGCCAGCAGCCGGCGGTGCGCCCGGGCGGCCTGCCCGGCGAGGGTCTCGGCGTCGGCGGTGCGCAGCTCAGCGTGCTCGACGACGGTGCGGCCGCCGACCAGCAGCAGCGCCAGCGGTGCGGGCGGGCCGAGCACCAGCGCCGCGACCGGATCGTCGATGCCGGCGTGCCCCAGCCCGTCGAGACGCCAGAGCGCGACGTCGGCGAGCTTGCCCACCTCCAGCGAGCCGATCTCGTCGGCGCGGCCGAGGCACTCGGCGCCGCCGACGGTGCCCAGGGCGAGGGCCTGCCGGGCGGTCAGCGCGGCCGGGCCGCCGCGCAGCCGGGCCGCGTAGAGCGCCTGCCGCAGTTCGGCGCCGAGCTGGCCGGCCTCCTGGGAGGCGGCGCCATCGACGCCGAGGCCCACCGGCACCCCGGCGGCGAGCAGCTCCGGCACGCGGGCGGTGCCGGCGCCGAGGCGGGCGTTCGAGCTGGGGCAGTGCGCCACCGCCGTCCCGGTGGCGGCCAGCCGGTCCAGCGCCGGGTCGTCCAGGTGTACGCCGTGGGCCAGCCACACGTCGTCGCCGAGCCAGCCGAGCTGCTCGGCGTACTCGACCGGGGTGCAGCCGTGCGTGGCACGGCAGTACTGCTCCTCCTCGGCGGTCTCGGCCAGGTGGGTGTGCAGCCGGACCCCCCGACGCCGGGCCAGCGCGGCGGACTCCCGCATCAGGGTGCTGGTGACCGAGAACGGTGAGCACGGGGCCACGGAGATCCGCAGCATCGAGCCGGGCGAGGGGTCGTGGTAGCGGTCGATGGCGGTCTCGGTGGCCAGCAGCGCCGCCTCGGTGCGCTCCACCAGCGAGTCCGGGGGCAGCCCGCCCGCCGACCGGCCGAGGTCCATCGACCCCCGGCACGGCTGGAAGCGCAGCCCGACCAGCCGGGCGGCCTCGATCTCGGCGGCCAGCGGGTCGTCACCGCCCGGGGGGAACACGTAGTGGTGGTCGGTGCTGGTCGTGCAGCCGGACAGGGCGAGCCAGCCCAACCCGGCCGCCGCCGCGGCGTTGACCATCTCGGCGTCCAGCCCGGCCCAGACCGGGTAGAGGGTGGTGAGCCAGCCGAACAGGTCCGACTGCTGGGCCAGCCCCCGGGTCACCCACTGGTAGAGGTGGTGGTGGGCGTTGACCAGGCCCGGGGTGGCCAGGCAGCCGGTGCCGTCGACCAGGCGGGCCGACCGGTCCACCGCATCGGCCCGCCCGGCCCCGACGGCGGTGATCCGGCCGTCGTCGCCGATCACCACGTGACCGACGGAGTACTCGGTGCGGGCGGCGTCGACCGTGGCGACGGCGCAGTTCTCGATGACGATCACCGGTGCCCCCGGCGTGCTGCGGCGGTGCCGGCGGGCCAGGCGGGGTGGGCGGGCACGGCACTCACCAGTCCCCGCCGGCCGGGGCGACGTCGTCGCGGCCGACGGTGCCCTCGATCACCCCGTACGGCCGGTCGGTGGCGACGAACACGGCGTTGGGGTTGTCCAGCCCGAACGGCGACAGGTCGACCGGGATGTGGTGCCGGTTGGGCAGCGACAGCTTGATCTCCGCCAGCTCCGGCCGGGTCTGGAGGACCCGCCGGCCCATCGCGTACAGGGTCTGCTGCAACGACCTGCTGTACGTCTCGACGAACGCGGCGACCAACGCCTCGCGTACCCGCTGGTAGGCGGCATCCCAGTCCGCTCCGGCGTCGAGGTGCCGCCAGCGGGCGTCCACAGCGGTGGCCAGGATCCGGTCGGTGGTCTCCGGCAGCGTCGTGTACTCGTCGCGCACGTAGCCGTGGAACTCGGAGTTCGTGGTGTTCATCAGCACCAGACCGGTCAGCCCGGACACCACCTGGGCGGTGTCCCCGTCGTAGCTGACCGTCGCGGTGCGGGTCTGCGCGCCGTCGCGCTGGAAGGAGTGCGGCCCGAGCCGCTGCCAGCCGAACTCCTGCACGGCCACCCGGGCGTGTCGGACGGCCGCCTGGCTGTGCACGAAGTGCCGGGCCAGCAGGAGCGCGAACGCCTCGGGGGAGGCGACGCCGTGCTCGCGGGCGAACGCGTAGACGGTGTTCTTCTGCGAGTCGGTGGGCAGCACCTGACTGTTGTCGCCGGTGAGATGGGTGGCGTCCAGGTCCCCGGCGAGGGCGGTGCGGACGTCGAGGTCGCGCAGCGTGTGCCGGTCGCCGTCGCGGGCCACGTGGACCACGCGCACCTCGGCCTTGCCGTACCGGTTGGGCCCCAGCACGATCCCCATCTGTCAACTCCCTCGGTAGGTGGTGTAGCCGAACGGACTGAGCAGCAGCGGCAGGTGCAGGTGCGCGTCGGGATCACCGACCAGAAAGGACAGCACGACCTCCGGGAAGAAGGGATCCGGTCCGAGGTGCCCGTCGAGGTCGAAGACGAGCCGGTACCGGCCGGCCGCCCACTCGCCCGCCGGCACCCAGTCGCGCAGCCGGCCGTCGGCGTCGGTCCGCCCGGCCCCGACCTGGCGCCACCGCGTACCGCCGAGCCGGTCGAGCCGGACCGGGATGCCCGGCGCGGGCAGCCCGACGACCGTGTCGAGCACGTGCGTGGACAACGGCGCGAACGGGCCGCCGCGGCCCGTGTCAGGCCGGCTCATCGAGCAGCTTCCTGATCCGCAGCGCGGCGATCTTCATCAGTTCATCGCGTACCACGGCCCGCTCGGTGGCCTCGTCGTGCGCCAGCCGGGCCCGCGCGGCGGCGAGCAACTCCACGTCGCTGCGGCCGGTGGCGCAGATCAGGAAGAGGTGCCCGAAGCGGCGCTCGTACTCCTCGTTCGCCTCGGCGATGGCCGCGCGGGTCCGGCCGGACGATGCGTCCAGGCCGGACTGTTCCCCCCGCGACCAGCCGTCCTCCCGGCGCTGCCCCACCGGGCGCTGGCCGATGCGCGGGTGGGCGGCGAGCGCCTGTTCGACCTCGGGCCAGGTGAGCCGCGCGCTGGCGGCATCCGCCGCGGCCAGCAGCGCGGCCAGGTTCTGATACGGCCGCCCGGCGACGATCTCGCGGGCCCAGCGGGGGACGGCGCAGCAGGCCGCAAGCTCGTCCTCGGCCCGCTGCGCGGCGAGCGCGTTGAACTCCTCGATCCGACCCACGGTCGCCCTCCCGTCCCTTGCGGAAGGAGTCAAACAGGCGGGCCGGCGGGCCGAACAGCGCCGCGACGACCAAAACCGGCCAAGTTACCGACGCCCCCGTTGTACGTTCCTCCAGCCTCCAGCCGGTCGCCCGTCAGCGGGCGGAGGCTGCCGGTGGCGTCAGCCGTGGATGCTGCCGGTGGCGTCTCGCAGCCGCCCGCCCCGGCGGCAGTTGCGGACCGCGACGAGTTCCGCGACGATGCTGACGGCCGTCTCGGCGGCGCTGCGCCCACCCAGGTCCAGGCCGACGGGCGAACTGAGCCGGGCCAGCGCCGCCTCGGTGACGCCGGCCTCGCGGAGCCGGCCGAGCCGGTCGTGGTGGGTCCGCCGGGAGCCCATCGCCCCCACGAAGCCCAGCTCCAGGTCGAGGGCCAGCCGCAGCGCCGGGACGTCGAACTTCGCGTCGTGGGTGAGCACGCACACGGCGGTCCGTTCGTTCAGCCGGCCCGCAGCGGCCTCGGCCGCGAGGTAGCGGTGCGGCCAGTCGACCACCACCTCCTGCGCCTGCGGGAATCGGCGCGCGGTGGCGAAGACCGGGCGGGCGTCGCAGACGGTGACCCGGTAGCCCAGGACGACGCCGATCCGGGCGAGCTCGGCCGCGACGTCGATCGCGCCGAACACGATCAGCCGGGGTGGCGGGGCATAGGACCGCACCAGCACCGTCCGGGTGGGGGGCGCTGCGCCAGGTCTCGACGACGGTGGCCAGGGCGACGGCTTCGCCGTCGTCGCAGCGGCGCAGCAACTCGGCGAGCACCTCATCCACCGCCGGGCCACCCCTCGTCGGCGGGCGGCACGTCGAGGTCCGCGTCGTGGGCCACGTCGGCGCACGGCACGATCCGCACCCGGTCGAGGCGCTGGCGCAGGTAGCCGCCCGCGCCGGTGTCGCCGGTCGCCGAGGCGAGCACGCCTGTCCAGTGTTCCCGGCCCAGCAGCACCGGGTGACCCCGGCGGCCCGGCCCGTAGCCAGCCGTGGCCAGGGCCGCCGGGCCGGCGTCGGCCGCGACCCGCCGTACCGCCTCGGCGGAGATGCCCGGCATGTCGACGAGGAGCACCACCACCGCCACCACGTCGGTGGCGGTGAGTGCCGTCAGCCCCACCCGCAGTGAGGAGTTCATTCCGGTGGCCCAGCGGGGGCTGCCGACCACCCGGGCGCCGGAGAGGTCGGCGACGGCGCGGACCCGGTCGGCCGCCGCGCCGAGCACCACCAGCGCCGGGGCGCAGCCGGCCTCGACGAGGGTACGCACCGCGCGTTCCACCAGCAGCGGGCCGCTGTGGCGGACGAGCGCCTTGGGCCCGCCGTAGCGGCGGCCGGCACCGGCGGCGAGTACCAGGCCGGCGACGGTCCCGGGGCTCGACCCGGTCGTGGTGGATAGCTGCACGACATCTCCCTCGCGCCGGGGCGGGACCGCCGCACAGGGCGGCCGACGACGGCACCGGGCCACGATTTGCCTGGCGGCGGGCTGCCCGAGCGCGGGCGGATCGGCTCACCATGCGGAGCGGGCCCGCAGGCTGTCAAGGGGTGGCCGCCCCGGGCGTCGCGGCCGCCGCCCCGGTTTGGAGCTTCGTCCAACGAGGCCGGGTTCGCGTCCGGCCGTGTTGTCACCGGCGCGCATTGTCGGGCCGGCGGCCGTGTTGCTTGGATTCCCCCATCGGTCACCGCCGCCC
>NZ_SMKJ01000267.1:0-10033 GCF_004348615.1 Micromonospora sp. KC207 | reverse complement strand
GCGTCGCCGCCTGGGTCGCCTCGGCCGCCGCCTCCCCTGTCCACGGGACGCCTGACAGCCGCGCTGCCGGGGCGGGGCCGTGGCGAGCATCGGCACGTACACCCGGGTGTCGACCGCCTCGGCCAGCAGCAGCGTGGCCATCAGGCTGCTCGGCCGCCGCGCCGGGTCGTCGGCCATGAGCTGCCGGCACAGCGCGGCCACCTCCGTTGGCAGGCCGTCGATCGACGGCAGCGGCTCGGCCGGTTGCCGACGGCGTGCCCCCAGCAGCTCGGTGGTGCTGTCGGCCGGGTACGGCAGCCGCCCGGCCAGGCAGTAGTAGAGCAGCACTCCCAGGGCGTACATGTCGGCGGCCGGGGTGGCCGGCTGCCGATCGAGCTGCTCCGGGGCCAGGTACGCGGGGGTGCCCACCACCATGCCGGCCGGGACGGAGTCGGGCACGCCGGCCGGGGCGGCGATGCCGAAGTCCAGCACCTTCACCCCCCGCACGGGGTGAGGATCACGTTGGCCGGCTTCACGTCCCGGTGCACGATCCCGTGCCCGTGGGCGGCGGCCAGCGCCGCGGCGATCTCGGCGCAGACCCGTACCGCGATGCGGCAGTCCAGCGGCCCGGCGCGCAGGTGCGCGGCGAAGTCTCCCCCTGGGCCAGTTCCATCACGATGTGCGGCACCGGCCGGCCGGGCAGCGCCGAGGACGTGCCGAAGTCGTGCACGCTGGCCACGTTCGGATGCACCAGCCGGGCCGCGGAGCGTGCCTCCGCCCGGATCCGCTCGCTGTTCGAGCTGGTACCGCCCGTCCAGCGTCCTCATCGACCGCTCCTCGTCGCTCGCGCCTGCGCGCCGCGACCTCCGCGCGACGCTGCCTGCCCCGGTATCCCGCCCCCGACCTGGGCAAACCGCCGGCAGACATCGGCCGGGTGTCCCCGCGCGGGCGGTCACGGTGGGATAGCTTCCACCGGGTAGGCCGACCGGGAACCGGAGGGGCGATGGCCGAAGTGACCGTGCGTTTCGTCGGCGGGCCGGCCGACGGCCTGGTGCGGCGGGTGCCGGCGGGGCCCGACGGCGCGCCCCCGCGGGTGTGGGTGCTGCGCCACCCGGATCAGGCGACGGCCCTGGCCGGCGCTGGGGCCGACCACCGCTACCGGCGCGACCGGCGCGACGACACCGGGACCTGGACCATGCGCTTCGTCCGCACCGACCCGCTCGGCGTGACGGAGTGAGCCGAGCCCACCCGGCGCGTCCGATCCCGCCGCGACCGGCCCACAGCTGGTACACAGGGTCCGCCGAGGTGGGGCACAGCGGGTGCGCCCACGATGGAGGGCATGGTCATGGAGGGGCAGGCCGCGCAGGGCCGCATCGAGCTGCGCCGGCCGGACGGGGAGCCCGTCCGGGTGCTGGTGGTCGACGACGAGCCGACGCTCGCCGACCTGCTCTCGATGGCCCTGCGCTACGAGGGCTGGCAGGTCCGCACCGCGGGCAACGGGATGGCGGCGCTGAGCACCGCCCGGCGGTTCCAGCCGGACGCGGTGGTGCTCGACGTGATGCTGCCCGACTTCGACGGTTTCCAGGTGCTGCGCCGGCTGCGCGAGCACACCCCGACCGTGCCGGTGCTCTTCCTCACGGCCCGGGACGCGGTGGAGGAGCGTATCGCCGGGCTCACCGTCGGCGGCGACGACTACGTCACCAAGCCGTTCAGCCTGGAAGAGGTGATCGCCCGGTTGCGGGCGCTGTTGCGCCGCTCGGGCCTCGCGATCGCCACCCGGGAGGACGCGGTGCTGACCGTCGGCGACCTCAGCCTGGACGAGGACAGCCACGAGGTGCGCCGGGGCGACCGGTTGATCACCCTCACCGCGACCGAGTTCGAGTTGCTGCGCTACCTGATGCGTAACCCCCGCCGGGTGCTCAGCAAATCGCAGATCCTCGACCACGTCTGGAACTACAACTTCGGCGGGCAGGCGAACGTCGTCGAGCTCTATATCTCGTACCTGCGGAAGAAGATCGACGTCGGACGGGCACCGATGATCCACACGCTGCGCGGCGCGGGGTATGTCCTCAAACCCGCCGACTGACCGGCCGCGTCAGTGGCTGGCCGGTCGGTCCCTGCGTGCCCGGCTGGTGGTCACCCTGGTGGCGCTGCTCGCCTTCGTCAGCGTCGGCATCGGCGGGCTGACCACGGTGGCGCTGCGACACTTCCTGATCGCCCAGATCGACGACCAGCTCACCTTCGACCAGCGCCGGCGCGGCGGCGACCGTCTGCCGTGGATCACCAACCCGCCCCCGCCGGCGCAGCGCCCCGTCGAGCTGCCGCCCGGTTTTCCGGCCGGCTCGATCGCCGTCCGGGTCGTCGACGGCCGCATCCAGTCGGCCACCACCCGCACCTCGGCCAGCGCGGCCGAGCAGTTTTCCATCGACACGGCTGCCCCGCTGGCCGCGCTCGCGCCCGACGGCCGCCCGCGCACCGTCGACCTCGGCGAGCAGGGCGACTACCGGGCGGTCGCCCGGCAGTACGTCGACGGCCAGACGCTGGTCTTCGCCCTGCCGCTGAAAGGCGCCGAGGAGACGGTGTGGTGGATGGTGCTGGCCCAGGCCGGCGTCGCCACCGCCGGCCTGCTCGTCGCCGGCAGCCTCGGCGCGCTCATCGTCCAGGCGACCCTGCGCCCGCTGCGCCGGGTCGCCGCCACCGCCACCCGGGTGACCGAGCTGCCGCTGGATCGGGGCGAGGTGGCCCTGTCGGTGCGGGTGCCGGCCGCCGACACCGACCCGCGCACCGAGGTCGGCCAGGTCGGCGGCGCGCTCAACCGGATGCTCGGGCACGTCGCCGCCGCGCTCGCCGCCCGGCAGGCCAGCGAGACGCGGGTACGCCAGTTCGTCGCCGACGCCAGCCACGAGCTGCGTACCCCCCTCGCCGCCATCCGCGGGTACGCCGAGGTGGCCCGCCGTGGCCGGGACCGCGTCCCGCCGGACGTCGCGCACGCGCTGCGCCGAGTCGAGTCGGAGAGCACCCGGATGACCAGCCTCGTCGAGGACCTGCTGCTGCTGGCCCGGCTCGACTCCGGCCGGCCCCTCGCGGTCGAGCCGGTGGACCTGACCGCCCTGGTCGTCGACGCGGTCAGCGACGCCCACGTCGCCGGCCCCGAGCACCGCTGGCAGCTCGACCTGCCCGGTACGGAGCTGGTGGTGCCCGGCGACGCCGCCCGGCTGCATCAGGTGGTGGCGAACCTGCTGACCAACGCCCGGGTGCACACCCCTGCCGGCACGACGGTCACCACCCGGCTCGCCGCCGCGCCCGACGGGGTCGTGCTGGGCATCGCAGACGACGGCCCCGGCATCCCGGCCGACCTGCAGGGCGAGGTCTTCGAACGCTTCGCCCGGGGCGACAGCTCGCGCTCGCGCGCCCACGGCAGCACCGGCCTCGGCCTGGCCATCGTGGCGGCCGTGGTGGACGCCCACCACGGCCGCGTCGAGGTGCGGAGCCGCCCAGGTCATACGGTGTTCACCGTCGTGTTGCCGGCGTTCATCGGTCCCACAGCGACCGCATAGGTCGGGCACGGCCCGCCGCCTGCGGCGCCTTTCCCGGGCGGCAGGTGGCCGTGGAACCCGGCCCAGGTCAGCCCGGCCCGGCAGCGGTCCACCTCCGCCGGGTCGGCGCACCGGAACGCCAGGCTCATCCGGGGAGAGCCGGTCGGCGGTGACCGTCGCGTCTTGACCGGAACGGACACCGGCGGACTGGCCGGTGTGGCCTCGAGGGCACCGAGCGTCGCGTACGGTGGCAATGAGACAAGTCCGGCTTTTGGGCATGAACACCCCAGGCGGCGTGTGCCCGGGTCGGCTCCGAGACGGCGAGGGGAAGGAGCGGCCGTGATGCACCTGGCCTACCTGGACGCGGGATCCGGCAGCCTGATCGTGCAGGCGGTGGTCGGAGGGGTGGCCGGAGCGGCGGTGGCCGCGAAGCTCTACTGGCGCCGGCTGACGGCCCGGTACCGCCGCCAGCGCACCGACCGTTCCTGAGCGGGGCACCGGGCGATGGCCTTCCTCCACACCGAAGTCCGGGCCGATCCGGGCTCGTTCCGCGACCCGGCCAACCGCGTCTTCTACGCCGACGGGGAGGTCCTGCGCGGGCTCGACGCCCGGGCGGCCGAGCACTGGCGGGCCCTGTCCGCCAGCGACTTCTTTCCGCCGCTGCTCGCCGTCGGCAAGGTCTGCGGCACCGAGCCGGTCGAACCGGCCCGCTACGCCGCCGGCACCGACGTGCCGTGGGCCGCGGTGCTGCGCCACGAACGCATCCCGTTCGTCTCCCACCCGTACGAATGGTCGTTCGGCATGCTGCGCGACGCGGCCCTGCTGCACCTGGAGATCCTGCGCGCGGCGCTGGCCGCCGGCTTCACCACCAAGGACGGCTCGGCCTACAACCTCCAGTGGCGCGGCGTCGCGCCGGTCTTCATCGACGTCGGCTCGTTCGAGCCGGCCCGCGACGGCGAACCCTGGGCCGGCTACCGGCAGTTCTGCCAGACCCTGCTCTACCCGCTGCTGCTCACCGCCCACCTCGGCGTGGACTTCCAGCCCTGGCTGCGGGCCCAGGTCGACGGCATCCCGCCGGAGCAGATGCGCCGGCTCTTCACCGGCGTCCGACGGCTGCTGCCGGGCGTGCCCACCCACGTGCACCTGCATTCCGCGATGCAGCAACGGCACGCCGATGCCACCAGCGGCGACGTGCGCGAGCAACTACGCACCGCCGGGTTCTCCAGGGAGTTGGCGCTGGCCGCCGTACGCCGGATCGAGAAGCTGGTCCGACGGCTGCGCCCCCGGAGCGGGCGCAGCCACTGGGCCGACTACCAGCGCACGTGCAGCTACTCCGCCGCGGACAGGGCCGCGAAGGAGCGCTTCGTCGAGCTGGCGCTGACCGCCGGAGCGCCGCCCGGCCTGGTGCTCGACCTGGGCGCCAACGACGGCCGGTACGCCCGCCTCGCCGCGCGGTACGCCGGCTACGTCGTCGCCGTCGAGCAGGACCCGACCGTGGTCGACGAACTGTACGCCGCGCTGCGCGCCGAGGAGCAGCGGCGGGTGCTGCCGCTGGTGATGGACCTGGCCGACCCGTCGCCCGGCGGCGGCTGGCGCGGCGTCGAGCGGGCCGCGTTCGGCACCCGGGCGCGGGCCGACCTGGTGCTGGCCCTCGCCGTCGTGCACCACCTGGCGATCGGGCGCAACGTGCCTCTGGCGCAGGTCGTCGACCAACTCGCCGACGCCTGTGCCCCCGGCGGCCGGCTGGTGGTCGAGTTCGTCCGACCCGAGGACCCGATGGCCCGCCGGTTGCTGGCCAACAGGCCGGCCGGTCTCTTCCCCGACTATCGACCCGACGAGTTCGCCCGGCTGCTCGCCGCCCGGTGTCGCATCGAGCGGCACGCCGAACTGCCCGGCGGTACCCGGACGCTCTACCAGGCGGTGGTGGGTGGCTGACGCGACCCTCGCGCCCGGGTCGCCGGCCGCCGGGCCGCCCTGCGCGCCGACGGCCCCCGACCCCACACGTGGCCGCCCCACCGGGCCGGCCGGGTGGCGGGCCGAGCTGCGCCGACTACTGGAGGTGACGGCCCTGGTCGGGCTGGTGGTCACCCAGCCGATGCTGGACGTGCTGGGCCGCAGCCCCGACTTCTTCCTGTTCCACCGGGCCACCCGGGGCGAGATCCTGACCCTGGTCGCGTTGATCGCGGTCGCGCCCACGGTGCCGGTCGCGCTGCTCGGCGCGGCGAGCCGGCTGACGGGGCGGGCCGCACGCGCGGCCGTGCACACCGTGCTCGTCGGCACGTTGCTGGCCGCCCTCGCCGTGCAGGTGGGCCGGCACGTCACGCCGCTGCGGGGCGTACCGCTGCTGGTGGCCGCCGTGATGGCCGGCGCGGCCGGGGCGGTGGCGCACCGGCGGTGGCGCGGGCCGGGCCTGGCGCTGCGGGTGGCCGCGGCCGGGCCGCCGGCCTTCGTGGCGCTGTTCCTGTTCGCCTCCCCGGCCTCGACGGTGGTGCTGCCGCACCGCGACGCCGGCGCGGCCGGGGTGGCGGGGCCGGGCGGGCACCCGCCGGTGGTCATGCTGGTCCTCGACGAGCTGCCCCTGGTCTCCCTGCTCGGCGGCGACGGGCGGATCGACGTGGGCCGCTACCCGCACTTCGCCGAGCTGGCCGGCGGCTCCACCTGGTACCGCAACGCCACCGGTGTCAGCGGCTGGACGCCGTACGCGCTGCCGGCGATGCTCACCGGCCGCTACCCGGCCAGGCCGGTCGCCCCGCACTACTCGCAGTACCCGGACAACCTGTTCACCGTCCTCGGCGGTCGGTACGACGTCCGGGCCGAGGAGAGCATCACCCGGCTCTGCCCACCCAGCCGCTGCGACCAGCCGGCCAGCCCGCCCCAGGGGCTCGGCACCCTGGTCCGGGAGAGCGGGAAGCTGCTGCGCCAGGTCACCGCCCCGGTGGACAGCCGCTTCGACCCGGAGGAGTCCTACCGGGAGCAGACCGCCGCCGAGGCCGGACTGGACGCCGCCGAGCCCGTCCCGGACGATCCGAAGTTCCGCTGGGACAGCCTGGACGACAACCAGCCGGCCCGGTTCACCACCTTCCTGGCCGGGCTGCGCCCGAGCGACCGGCCCACCCTGCACTTCCTGCACCTGCTGATGCCGCACGCGCCCTGGCAGTTCCTGCCGTCGGGGGCCCGCTACGCCGCCCCGGAGGACCTGCCCACCGACGGCGCGGGCTGGGTGGAACTGGCCCGGCGGCGGCACCTGGCCCAACTGGAGTACACCGACCGGCTGGTCGGCGAGACGCTGCGTATCCTGCGTGCGACCGGCCTGTACGACCGGGCGCTCGTGGTGGTCACCGCCGACCACGGGGTCAGCTTCGACAACGGCGCCCAGGGACGGGGAATGGACGCCATCCGCAAGGCGGCCGGGCAGGTGGCCTGGGTGCCGATGTTCGTCAAGGAACCCGGCCAGCGGGCCGGCCGGGTCGACGACCGCAACTGGGAGCACGTCGACCTGCTGCCCACCGTCGCCGACTACGCGCACGTGCGGATCCCCTGGCCCGTCGACGGGCGCTCGGCCCGACAGGCCCCGCGCGAGCGCGCCGACAAGCGCTTCTACGACCGGCCGGGCGAGCCGGTCGCCTTCCCCGGCGGGGTACCCGCCCCGCCGCCGCAGCCGAAGCCGCATCCGCTGGTCGGCACGACCGTGGGCCAGCGGCCGACCGGCGGGTCGGCCCGGGTCGGTGACCTCGCCGCGTTCCGCGCCGTCGACCCGGACGCCGGCGGGCTGCCGGCCCTGGTCTGGGGCACGGTCCCAGCTTCGGTACGCGACGGCACGCTGCTCGCCGTCGCCGTCAACGGGCGGATCGGGGCGGTCGTCCCGGTGGTGCCGCCCGACGCCGGTGGTCGCCGGTTCGCCGCCTTCCTCCCCGACGACCGGCTGTTCCGTGCCGGGGCCAACCGCTTGGACCTCTACCAGATCGGCCCGGGCGACGAGCTGCGTCACCTGAGTATTTCCTGAGAGTTTCGCCCCGCTGCCAACAGGGCCCCCGATCACGCTCGGTGCCTGATCGGGGGCCTTTTGTCACATTGGCCCTGTTCGAGGCAAGCCCCGGGCTGCCGGGTTTCCGCGCTCGCCTCCCGGGAATCGGGTGACGCATACCTCACCGCGGAACCACGACGGGCGGTGTCCCCGCAACCGTGTTTACGGTAAAAGCGAAGGCAATTTCAATGTAGATCTGCCGGCGAAGCGAGGAACACATGACGGAAGTCAAGCTCGATCACCCCGGTGGGCAGCTGTCGATGCCGGTACAGTCCGCGGTCGAGGGCCCCGCCGGCATCGGCGTGAGCAAGCTCCTAAAGGAAACCGGGATGACCACGTACGATCCCGGTTTCGTCAACACCGCGGCCTGCTCCTCCGCGATCACCTACATCGACGGCGACGTGGGTATCCTGCGGTACCGGGGCTACCCGATCGAGCAGCTGGCCGAGAAGTCCTCCTTCCTGGAGGTCTCGTACCTGCTCATCTACGGCGAGTTGCCCGGCCAGCAGCAGCTCGACGACTTCAGCGAACGGATCCGGCGGCACTCGCTGCTGCACGAGGAGATGCGCCGCTTCTTCGACGGCTTCCCCCGCGACGCGCACCCGATGGCCGTGCTCTCCTCGGCCGTGAGCGCCATCTCGACCTTCTACCAGGACAGTCTGGACCCGTTCGACTCCGACCACGTCGAGATGTCCACCGTCCGGCTGATGGCCAAGGTCCCCACCATCGCCTCGTACGCGTACAAGAAGTCCATCGGTCAGCCGCTGCTGTACCCGGACAACTCGCTGGGCTACGTGGAGAACTTCCTGCGGATGACGTTCGGCGTGCCGGCGGAGCCGTACGAGGTCGACCCGGTCATGGCCAAGGTGCTGGACATGCTGTTCATCCTGCACGCCGACCACGAGCAGAACTGCTCCACGTCGACCGTGCGGCTGGTCGGCTCCAGCAACGCCAACCTCTTCGCCTCGGTCTCGGCCGGCGTGAACGCGCTGTTCGGCCCGCTGCACGGCGGCGCCAACCAGGCCGTGCTGGAGATGCTGGAGAAGATCCAGGCCGACGGCGGCGACGTGCAGTCCTTCGTCCGTAAGGTCAAGGACCGGCAGGACGGCGTGAAGCTGATGGGCTTCGGCCACCGGGTCTACAAGAACTACGACCCCCGGGCCGCCATCGTCAAGAAGGCCGCCCAGGACGTGCTCGGCCGGATGGCCAAGCCGGACCCGCTGCTGGACATCGCGATGCAGCTGGAGGAGATCGCGCTCGCCGACGACTTCTTCGTCTCCCGCCGGCTCTACCCGAACGTGGACTTCTACACCGGCCTGATCTACAAGGCCATGGGCTTCCCGACGAAGATGTTCACCGTGCTGTTCGCCCTCGGCCGGCTCCCCGGCTGGATCGCCCAGTGGCGCGAGATGATCAACGACCCGGAGACCAAGATCGGCCGCCCGCGGCAGGTCTACACCGGTTCCCCGGAACGACCCTACGCGCGCCCCGCCGACCGCTGAGGCGCAAGGAAGGGCCCTTCGTTAACGCATCCGGTAGAGACGGGGCCCCTTCTCAACGCGGCTGACGTGCGGCCGCCGATCCGAGCAGGATCGGTGGCCGCATTCGCACCGCCACGGGCGGGAGGGTCAGCGCAGGCCGGCGGCGACGAGCAGGTTACCCTCCGGCACCGCCGGGCGGGCCCGGCCGTGCGCCATCCGCTGTCCGGCGCGCTCGGCGACGAACGCCGGGGCCTTGGCGATCGCCGAGGCGTACGTCGAGGCGGTGCGGCTGGCGATGGCGGCCCAGCCGTACTGCTCCTGCACCATGACGCGGGCCCGCCGGGCCAGCACCCGGGCGCGCTCCCGGTCCGACAGCAGGGCGTGCACCGCCTCGGTCAGCCCCTCCGGGTCCTGCGGGGCGAAGGTCATCCCGGTGACGCCCGACTCGACGATCTCGGCCAGGCCGCCCGTCGAGGCGACCGCCAGGGGCGCGCCGGCCGCCGCCCCCTCCAGGGCGACCATGCCGAACGGCTCGTAGATGCTCGGCACCGCGAAGCAGTCCGAGGCGGCCATCACCGCGGGCAGGTCGGTGCCGCCGAGGAAGCCCGGCATGCTGACCGTCCCACCGAGGCCGAGCCGGTGCACCTCGGCCTCCAGGGCCGACTTGTACGGCCCGTCGCCGACGATCACCGCGCGCAGCCCGGGGTGCCGCTCGCGCAGCCGGGGCAGCCCGGCGAGCAGGTGCTGCACGCCCTTCTCGTAGACCAGCCGGCCGGCGAAGGTGACCAGTGGGCCGTCCCCGGCGAACCGGGCCCGGGCCGAGACGACCGCCGACGTCGGCACCTTCCACCGGTGCGGCTCCACCCCGTTGGGCACCACGTCGACCCGGGCGGCCGGCACGTCGAACAGGCGGGTGATCTGGTCGCGCATGTACCCGGAGCAGGCGATCACCCGGGTCGACTCGCCGCTGATCCAGTGTTCGACGCCGTGGATGGTGCGGTTCATCTCCTCCG
>NZ_SMKJ01000266.1:0-10038 GCF_004348615.1 Micromonospora sp. KC207 | reverse complement strand
GGTCAGAGCGGGGCGGTGGTGGGAAGGGTGACCCGGATGCGGCAGCCCGGGGGCGCGCCGGGCACCTCCGGATGGGGATCGAGGACGGCGATCGTGCCGCCGTGCAGCTCCACCACCCAGCGCGCGATGGCCAGCCCCAGGCCGGTGCCGCCGCCGGCCGACCGGTCACCACGGGTGAACCGCTCGAACACCCGGGACCGCTCCTCGACCGGGATGCCGTCGCCCTCGTCGGTGACCTCGAAGTGCAGATGGCCGTCCCGCTTCTCCGCGCTGACCAGCACCGTCCCGCCGGGCGGGCTGTGCCGGGCGGCGTTGTCCAACAGGTTGGCGAAAACCTGGTGCAGCCGCCCCGGGTCGGCGTACACGGTCAGTGGGGTCGCCGGCGGGTTGAGCCGGAACCGGACGTCGCGCCCGGTCCCGGCAGCCGTCGCCGCCGCGTGCTCCACCGCCTCGTCGAGGAAGTCGGCCAGGTCGATCCCCACCCGGCGCAGCGGCACCACCCCGGCGTCCAGCCGGGACAGGTCCAGCAGGTCGGCGACGAGGTGACCGAGCCGTTCCGTCTGGGCCAGCGCGGTCCGCAGCGCAGCCGGCTCGGTGGGCGCGACCCCGTCGACCAGGTTCTCCAGCACTGCCCGCAGCGCGGTGATCGGCGTACGCAGCTCGTGCGAGACGTTCGCGATCAGCTCCCGTCGGCGCTGGTCGGCGGCGGCGAGGTCGGCGGCCATCTTGTTGAACGCGTGGGCCAGCTCGCCCACCTCGTCCCGGGACGTGGCGCGCACCCGCCGGGAGTAGTCGCCCCGGGCCATCGCCCCGGCCGCCGCGGTCATCTCGCGCAGCGGCGAGGTCATCCCGTGCGCCAGCACCTGCGACGTGAGCAGGGCCAGGCCGATCGCCGTCGCCGAGGTCATCGACGGCAGCCAGCCGATGGCGTACCAGAAGTAGCCCATCCCGGCCGCGCCCGACGCGACCAGCAGCAGGCCGAGCTTCACCTTGATCGAGCGGACCGGGTCGAGCGGGCGGGGCAGCACCCGATTCAGCCAGGTCACCAGGCGGACGGTCACGGCTGCACCTCCAGCGCGTACCCGACGCCGTGGACGGTGCGGATCAGGCCCGCGCCGAGCTTGCGCCGCAGCGCCTTGACGTGACTGTCCACCGTCCGGGTGCTGGAGCCCTCGGCCCAGCCCCAGACGTCGGCGAGCAGGCGCTCCCGGGGCAGCACCGTGCGCGGTCGGCCGGCGAGGTGCACCAGCAGGTCGAACTCGGTTGGCGTCAGGTGCACCTCGGCACCGGCCCGCAGCACCCGGCGCTCGGTCTGGTTGATCTCCACCTCGCCGATCGTGAGCGTGGCTGGTGCGGCGGCCGACGCCCGCTCGACCCGGCGCAGCAGCACGTGCACCCGGGCGGCCAGCTCGCGCAGGGAGAACGGCTTGGTGAGGTAGTCGTCCGCGCCGACGGCCAGCCCGACCAGCAGGTCGGTCTCGTCGTCGCGGGCGGTAAGCATGAGGACCGGTACCGGCCGGTCGGCCTGGATGCGCCGGCACACCTCCAGGCCGTCGAAGCCGGGCAGCATCACGTCGAGTACGACGAGGTCGGGTTGCCACGCCCGGAACCGGGCGACCGCCGTCGGGCCGTCCCCGGCGGTCTCCACCGTGAATCCCTCGGCCCGCAGCCGGGCTGCGACCGACTCGGCGATCGTCCGCTCGTCCTCGACGACCAGGACCCTGCGCTCCCTCATGCCAGGTGACTGTAGGCAACGGCTGTGGAGATCGGTGGGGAGCGTTGTGAACAACCTGTGGAGAACTCTCCACACCTGTGGATAACCCGGTGGATAACTCGGTGGACGACCGCTGTGGACAACCCGGTCGGTCAGCGGTTCCAATCCTGCTTGGCGGCGCGGACCAGCTTGTCCTTCAGCTCCCGGGTGTGCCGCCGGCTCACCGGCAGCTCGGTCGAGTCGATCATCACCACGTACCCGGAGTTGACCAGCCGCAGCTCGGCGATGAGCTTGAGCTGCACCAGGTACGAGCGGTGGATGCGGACGAACCCCGCGTCTGCCCAGCGCTCGGCGAGGGTGGCCAGCGAGACCCGCACCAGGTGCGAACCGTCGATGGTGTGCAGCCGGGCGTAGTCGCCCTGCGCCTCCACCCAGCGCACCGCCGAACGGGGCAGCATCCGCGTCGTGCCGGCCAGTTCGATCGGGATCGTCGGGTCCTCCTCCGCGCGGGCCAGCGCCGCCGGATGCGAGGCGACCACCCGGGAGCCGATCACCCGGCGCAGCGACTCGGCCAGCCGTTCCGCCTGCACCGGCTTGCGCACGTAGTCCGTCGCGCCCAGGTCGAAGGCGTCCACCGCCCCGTCGTCGTACGCGGTGACGAAGACGATCGCCGGGGGCCGGGCGAACCGGCGCAGCACCCGGGCCAGCTCCATCCCGTCCAGGCCGGGCATCCGGATGTCCAGGAACACCACGTCCACGTCGTCGTCGCGGAGCACCCGCAGCGCCTCGGTGGCGTCCCCCGCCGTGTGCAGCCGGGCCACCCGGGGATCGGCCCGCAGATGGTACGCCAGCTCGTCCAGCGCCGGGGGCTCGTCGTCGACCGCGAGCACCCGCAGGAAGCCGGGAGAGTTCACGAGGCGACCCGTACGCCGGGGTGGAACTTCGGCACCCGCATGCTCACCTTCGTACCCGAACCGAGGCCGGTCTCGACGACCAGGCCGAACCGGTCTCCGAAGGCCGAGCGGAGCCGCTCGTCGACGTTCGACAGGCCGACGTGCTGGCCCGGGTCGTCGGTGGGGTCGCTGCCGGCACCGGCCACCTCGGCGATGCCGGCGGTCAGTGTCGTCGGGTCCATGCCCACTCCATCGTCCTCCACCGTGATGTGGCACTCGGCGCCCGCGTCCCGGGCCTCGATGCTCACCATGCCGGTGCCGGGCTTGCGGGACAACCCGTGCCGGACCGCGTTCTCGACCAATGGCTGGAGGCAGAGGAATGGCAGGGTCACCGGCAGCACCTCCGGGGCGATCTGCAACCGCACCTGGAGCCGGTCGCCGAACCGGGCCCGCTCGATCGTGAGGTACCGGTCGATCGAGCGCAACTCCTCCGCGAGCGTGGTGAACTCGCCGTGCGCCCGGAACGAGTACCGGGTGAACTCGGCGAACTCCAGGATCAGCTCCCGGGCCCGCTCCGGGTCGGTGCGGACGAAGGAGCCGATGGCGGTCAGCGCGTTGTAGATGAAGTGGGGACTGATCTGGGCGCGCAACGCGCGTACCTCGGCGCGGGCCAGCCGCTCCCGGGAGGCGTCCAACTCGGCCAGGGCGAGCTGGTTGCCGGCCCAGTGCGCGGTCTCCAGGGTGGCCTGCACCAGCCCCGGGGCGGGCGGGCCGTCGGCGACGGCAAGCAGCGCCCCGACCACCCGGCCGTCGGCGCGCAGCGGCGCGACCACCGCGCCCCGGACCGGGCAGTCGACCCGGTCGCAGTGCAGTTCCGGCTCCCCCAGCACGGTCGACCGCCCGCTGGACACCGCCCGCCGGGCTGCCGCGACCAGCTGGTCGGCGTGGTGCGTCCCGCGCCCGTCGAGGGCGAGCAGCGTGTCCCGGTCCGTCAGGGCCAGCCCGGCCGCGCCGATGAGGGTCCGCAGGTGGCGTACGGCCTTCGCCGCGCCCGCCGGGCTCAGGCCGGTACGCAGCGGCTCGGCGGCCAGTCCGGCAGTGTGCAGCACCTCGTACGTGGCCCGCTGGGTGGCGGTGGCGATGCCTCGGCGGGCACGCAGCCGAACCACCGCGTACAGGGCCGCGCCCAGCGCGGTGACCAGGGAGACGACGCCGAGCACGGCGGAGAGGTTGCCAGCCACCCCGCGATCCTGACGGCTGCCGCCGCCGTGCGCTAGTACGCGCCCTTGCGGGCCAGCACCACGCCCACCGTGCGCCACAGGATGCTCAGGTCGTACGCCAGCGACCAGTTGTCGACGTAGTAGAGGTCCAGCCGGACCGCCTCGTCCCAGGACAGGTCGGAGCGGCCGGAGACCTGCCACAGCCCGGTCATGCCAGGCCGGACCAGCAGCCGGCGGCGCACGTCACCGAGGAAGTCACCGTCGTCGGCGGGCAGCGGGCGCGGCCCCACCAGCGACATCTCGCCCCAGAGCACGTTGATCAACTGGGGCAGCTCGTCGAGCGAGGAGGCCCGCAGGAAGCGGCCCACCGGAAAGACCCGGGGGTCGTGCTT
This sequence comes from Micromonospora sp. KC207, assembly GCF_004348615.1. Lineage (NCBI taxonomy): Bacteria > Bacillati > Actinomycetota > Actinomycetes > Micromonosporales > Micromonosporaceae > Micromonospora > Micromonospora sp. KC207. The sequence continues at coordinate 5,819 of NZ_SMKJ01000266.1, read as the reverse complement.
CATCTTGAACAGCATGCCGTCGGTCTCGTTCTGGTCGACCAGGCCCGCCAGGCGGTCCTCGGCGTCGACGTACATGGTGCGGAACTTCCACACCCGGAACGTGCGGCCCTCGTGGCCGACCCGGGGCTGCCGGAAGAAGACCGGGCCCGGGTCGGAGAGCCGGATCGCCGTCCCGATGAGCAGGAACACCGGCACGAGCAGGAGCAGGCCGAGCCCGGCGGCGACCCGGTCCATCAGGTTCTTGACCAGCAGCGCCGGCCCCGACAGGGTCGGCTCCTCGACGTGCAGCAGCGGCAGCCCCTCGATCGGGCGGATGTGCACCCGGGGGCCGGCGATGTCGGTGAGCTGCGGGGCCACCACCAGGTCGACGCCGGAGCCCTCCAGTTGCCAGGCCAGCCGGCGCAGCTCGCCCGGCTCGGCGCTGGCCGAGCCGCAGACCGCGATCGTGTCGCCGCCGACCTCCCGCACCAGGGCGAGGACGTCGCGGCCCGCGTACACCGGAACGGGGGTCTGGATGCCCCGGGCCGCCGCGTACCCGTCGGTGATGTGGATGGCCACCGGGACCAGCCCGGCGCTCGGGTTGCGGGTGACCGCGACGTAGACCTCCAGGCACTCCGGCAGCGTGCCGACCAGCACCATCCGGTGCCCGGCCTGCCCGGTCCGGCGACGCACGGCGTGCAGGGTGAACCGGGTCAGGATGCGGCCGAGCAGGATCAGCAGCAACGCCCCGAGCAGGGCGAAACCGACCGTGTAGCGGGAGAGGTCGGTCTTGGTGGCGAAGGCGATGAACGAGACGGTGGCGGCCACCGCCACCCCGGCCCGGATCACCCGCTTGAACTCGTCCGGCCCGAGCCCCATGTACCGCCGGTCGTAGGCCCGGTTGCCCCAGAGGATGACCAGCCAGCCGAGCGGCAGCAGCAGGAACGCGACCGTGTAGAACCAGGTCGGGTCCGCCTGGGCGTTGTAGAAGCCGGCCCGGGCCTGACCGAACGCCTCCTGGGCGATCCAGTCGGCCAGCACCACGGCGGCGAAGTCGATCAGCAGCAGCATCGCCGTGTAGGGGCGGTGCCAGCGGGACACGCGCCGGCGGGCCCGCGCCCACGCCGACCGGGGGACACCGTTGTGCGACGGCGGTGTCGGCGGCTGGATCTCGAAGCTGTCGACGTGCCGCACGAGTTTGCTCCGGCCTGTGTTGGTTACCGGGCGCTGGAGGCTAGTCGTCACCTCACCCATGTCCTCCCGCATGACGCGTGCCGCTCACTCATGGTGAGGGCCCGGGTCGCCCACCGTTCAGTTTCCCACGCGGGGCCCGCACCGGACGTCGACCCGAGGGACTTCGCGCCTGGTGCGCCGCGTGGGATCCGGCCGGCTTCACCTCAGGTGCGAAAGCCGGGGACCGGGCCACTATACCGATGGATGACGGGCCGGGTAGAGGCGCGGACCGGGAGGATCGGCGTTCGGGAGGCGATTCCGCTCCGTAGTCACCGGGTGGTGTCACTCACCGTACGATTCGCGACAACCGTCGGTCAGCGAGCGGCTTGCCGCCGGTCTGGCAGGTGGGGCAGTATTGCAGGCTCGAATCGGCGAAACTGACCTCCCGGACCGTATCGCCGCAGGCCGGGCAGGGCAGGCCGGCGCGGGCGTGCACGGCCAGCCCGGACCGCTTCTCGCCCTTCAGCTCCGCCGCCCGGTGTCCCAGTGAGCGGGACAGCGCGTCGCCCAGCACCCGCCGGGTCGACTCGTGCAGGGCGGCGACCTGATCGTCGGTCAGCCGGTCGGTGAGCGCGAACGGCGACAGCCTCGCCGCGTGCAGGATCTCGTCGGAGTACGCGTTGCCCACGCCGGCCAGCACCGCCTGGTCGGTCAGCACCCCCTTGACCTGGCCCCGCCGGCTGCGGATGCGGGCGGCGAAGGTGGGCAGGTCGGCGGCGAGCGCGTCCGGGCCGAGCTTCGCCACGCCGGGCACCGTCGCCGGGTCGGCGACCAGGTACGCGGCCAGCTTCTTCTGGGTGCCCGCCTCGGTCAGGTCGAAGCCGGAGCCGTCGTCGAGCCGGACCCGTAGGGCGATCGGCCCCTTCCCCGGGCGCAGCGGCGCGGCGGACGGGAACGACTCCCGGTAGTGCAGCCAGCCCGCCCGGGCCAGGTGCACCACCAGGTGCAGGTCGCCGTCGAAGACCACGTCGAGGAACTTCCCGTGCCGACGGGCGTCGGTCACCGCCCGGCCCGACACGGCCGCGGGCGCCGGATCGTACGTCTTCAGGGCGCTGATCGCGGCCACCTCGACCCGGTCGACGCGCCGCGACACGGCGCGCTCCCGCAGGTAGCCGGCGAGCGCTTCCACCTCGGGAAGTTCGGGCACACCCCAACGGTAGCCTTCGTACCCGTGAGAATCGTGGTGGCGCACAACCGGTACCGGGAAGCCCAGCCGTCCGGCGAGAACACCATCGTCGACGCGGAGATCGCCCAGCTCCGCGCGGCCGGGGTGGAGGTGCTGCCGTTCCTGCGCAGCTCCGACGAGATCCCCAGCCTGCCGAAGACGGCCAAGGCGCTGCTGCCGATCTCCCCGATCTACGCTCCCCGGGCCCAGCAGGAGCTGAGCCGGCTGATCACCGAGCACCGGCCCGACGTGCTGCACCTGCACAACCCGTACCCGCTGCTCTCGCCCTGGGTGGTGCGGACCGCGCACGGCCACGGCGTGCCGGTGGTGCAGACGGTGCACAACTACCGGCAGGTCTGCTCGTCCGGGCTGTACTTCCGCGACGGGGTGATCTGCCAGGACTGCCGGGGCCGGGCGCTCGGCGTGCCGGCGATCGTGCACCGCTGCTACCGGGGGTCGCGGGCGCAGAGCGCCCTGATGGCCACCACCCTCGCGGTGCACCGGGGCACCTGGAGGTCGGTGGACCGCTTCATCGCCCTCACGAGCGCCGTCGCCGACCACCTGCGCGACTACGGGGTGCCGGCGGAGCGGATCGTGGTGAAGCCCAACGGCATCCCCGACCCGGGCGCCCCCGCGCCGCTCGGCGACGGGTTCCTCTACATGGCCCGACTCTCTCCGGAGAAGGGGCTGGGGCTGCTGCTGGACGCCTGGCGGCGGCACCCGGACGGCTCACTCGGCCCGCTGCGCATCGCCGGGGACGGCGAGCTGCGTCCGCTGGCCGAGGCCGCCGCTGCCGAGCGCGCCGACGTGACGTACCTCGGCCCGCTGGACCGCGCCGGGGTACGCGCCGCGATCGAGGCCAGCGCGGTGATCATCGCCGCGTCCACCTGGCACGACGTGCTGCCCACGGTGATCCTGGAGGCGCTGGCCAGCGGCCGGCCGGTGCTCGGCACCGCCCTCGGCGGCATCCCGTACCTGATCGGCGCGGACGCCCCGCGCGAACCCGCCGGCACCGGCCCGGCGGCCCTCGCTACGGCCGCCCCCGGCCAGGGCCGCGTCGCGCTGCCCACCGGCGTGGAGGCGGGCGAGGCGGGCTGGGTGGTGGCCCCGGAGCCGGCCGCGATGGCCGCCGCGCTGCCGGTCGCCCGCGCCGACGCGGCGGCGCTGTCGGCCCCGGCGCGGCTGCGCTACGAGCGCACCTTCCACCCGGACGTGGTCACCAAGCGGCTCATCGACGTGTACGCCTCGCTGGCCGGCCCGCCCCGCTGACGCCGCTGCTTCCGTCGACGACGCCGACTTCTCGTTGGCGGCGTCGACCTCTGTCGGCGTCGACCTTCTGTTGGCGGCGTCGACGCGACTGCGGGTTCGGGACCTACGAGGCCGGCCGCCAACCTGACCATGGGCCGATTCTCATACCGGGATAATATGGCCGGGATAGTTATTGGCGACACGAGGAAGGCGTCGCATGATCGAGATCCTGAGCCCCGCCCAACTGCCCCGAGCGAGGGAGGCGGGTGCCCTGGTCGCCGACATCCTCCAGACGCTCAAGAGCCGTTGCGCGGTGGGCACCAACCTCCTGGACATCGACCGGTGGGCCGAGGTCATGATCGTCGAGGCCGGCGCGCTGTCCTGCTACGTCGAGTACGAGCCGTCCTTCGGGCGCGGGCCGTTCGGCCACTACATCTGCACGTCCGTCAACGACGCGGTGCTGCACGGGCTGCCGCACGACTACGCGCTCACCGACGGCGACCTGCTCTCCCTCGACCTCGCCGTCTCGGTGGGCGGCGTCGTCGCGGACTCCGCCATCAGCTTCATCGTGGGCGACTCCAAGCCCGCGCAGAGCGTCGAGCTGATCAGCGCGACCGAACGCGCGCTCGCCGCAGGGATCGCCGCCGCCGGGCCCGGGGCGCGCATCGGCGACATCTCCCACGCCATCGGCACGACCCTCAACGAAGCGGGATACTCGGTCAACACCCAGTTCGGCGGCCACGGCGTCGGATCGACGATGCACCAGGACCCGCACGTGTCGAACACCGGACGGCCCGGTCGTGGCTACAAGCTGCGCCCCGGGCTGCTGCTGGCCCTGGAGCCGTGGATCATGGCGGACACCGCCGAGCTGGTCACCGACGCCGACGGGTGGACGCTGCGCAGCGCGACGGGCTGCCGGACGGCACACAGCGAGCACACGATCGCCATCACCGACGAGGGGGCGGAGATCCTGACCCTGCCGAGGCGGCCGCAACCGTGACGCCGCAGAGCAGTTTGTGGGTACAGTAGTGAAGTTGTCGGCACAAGGGAGGCGTGCGATGAGCACCGTGTCCGTGCGCGAGTTCTCCTACAACCCCAGCGCCATGTTCGCCCGGGTGGAGCGAGGCGAGACGATCGAGGTGACGCGGCACGGCAGCGTGATCGCCGTGCTGCTGCCGGGTTCGGGGACGCTCGGCAGATACGCCTCCCTGGTGGCCAAAGGGGTGATCCGCCTCAAGGCGACCACCACGAGCGACCTCGACCGGCTACCCCGTTATGACGCACCGCCCGATGTGTCGCCCCTCGCCCTGCTGCTGGCCGAGCGCGAGGACGACGAGCGGTGATCTACCTCGACTCGTCCGCCTTGATCACCCTGCTCTCCGGTCGCATCTACGCCACGGAGCTGCAGGAGTTTCTGGAAGGCCGCGCTGGTGTGCCGATGGCGACCAGCTCGGTGGGATTCGTCGAGACGGTACGCACCCTCGACCGGATCGGAGACTATCCGGACGCCATGCAGATGCTGGCCCGAAACTTCACCGAGATCCTGCTGACCGAGGAGGTCCGGGACTTCGCGGCAGCTCTCCCCACCGGGATCCGCACGTTGGACGCCCTGCACGTGGCGAGTGCCCAGGTTCTCGGTGATGCGCTCGACGTGCTGGTCACGTACGACAAGCGGATGGCGGACATCGCAGCCTCGGTGGGCGTGCCGGTCACGGCTCCCGGCACCGAATAGCCAGCCGCCTCACTGCCACGCGGAGGGGCTTGTCGATCATCCGAGAGGCGGGGCTGGGCTTGATGCCTGAGCTTCATCCGCTCAGGGCCTCGGCAAGGTCGCGGAGTGTCCGGCGCTGCGTGGATCGAAGCCGGGTGCGTGAGTGACGCCGGTGCTGCGGTCACCGCGCAACAGCACCCCCGTTTCGCAGTGGTGTTGCCTACCGAGGCCTTGTCCCGCACCCGGAGCCCGCTCGCGACGACCTGACCGATGCTGTCGGCTCCGCCTTACAGGGGATAGGCCCTTCGACTCCTATGGAGCTGCCCCGTTTGTGCTACCGGCGCACGGGAGTTCCGGGATGCGGGGGGGGGGTAGCGTAGACGGGGCAGCTCCATAGGAGCCACAGGGTAGGCCGACTGCCGGAGGGCACCCTCCGGAGCTTCGGCGTCCTGCCCGGCGGGTCGCGTCGCGCCAACCCAGATC
>NZ_SMKJ01000265.1:0-10125 GCF_004348615.1 Micromonospora sp. KC207 | reverse complement strand
GTCGGCCAGCTCGAACAACGCATCCTCACGAGCGGTCAGACAACGGTGGAACTCACGCCGGAACGCGGCCAGCCGCCCCACCTCACCGATCGACCCGGCATCGTGCACACTGATCACCAGACAGCCCCTGGTTCTTGATCTTCTTCCCTAGACACGAGGAATGATCGATCAAGGGCTGTCCCCATGATCAGCCGGGGTCGATACCGCCGCCCAGCAGGTTAAAGATCAAGTTAGTGGCAGAGGCCGGTGCCCATCTCGTTGAAGGTTTGACCGGCGACGGGCATGAATCGCCAGCGGTACTCGCCGGGGAGCAGGGTCAGGCGGAGCACGCCGAAGACGTTGCCGTTGCGGACCTCGCTGTTGGCCGCGACGGTCGGGAAATCTGGTTGGAGTGAGCGGCCGCCGGTGCCGATGATGAACTGCCGGACGCCTCGGTCGGGGTCGGCGGCTCCGGTCGGGGTTTGTGGGGCGAAGCGTTCGTACTGGTGGTTATGGGCGTTGAGCAAAACCTCGACTCCGGCGTCGTAGAGGGCCTGGAACAGGGGCCGATAGGCGGAGCTGCCGCGGCCTCCGGAGGCGAAAAGCGGCTGGTGCCAGTAGGCGACGGTGCATCGTGCCTTGTTGGCGGCCAGATCGGCGCGCAGCCACCGTTCCTGCGGTGATCCAGCGTGACAACCGCCGATCTGGCCGCAGATGGAGTTCAGCACCACCACGTGCCACTGACCACCGGCCATGTTGTAGGAGTACCAGCCCTGACCTGGCGGTCCGGCGGCGGCACCGAAGTAGCCGAAGTAGCCGGCGGCGTTGGGGGTGAGGTACTCGTGGTTGCCCACAGCGGGACGGGTGCGGGACTTGTGTCGTCCCCAGGTGGGGGCGTAGCAGGCGGCGTACTCCTCGGGGGCGCCTTTCTCGTAGGCGGTGTCACCGATCGCGGCGACGACGCCGACTTCGGTGTCGAGGACCTTGGCGGTCTGCTCGTCGCGTTCGGTGCGGCAATCGGCGATGTCTCCGGCGGCGAGTATCACGGTGTCGTCGGTTCTGGGTACCCCGGTGTAGACGAGCAGTGCGGGGCCGGCCGCCTCGTTGTTCTCGCGGCTGTGGTAGTACGCGCCGTCGGTATGGGTGGAGAAGATGCCGAAGCTGACCACTCCGTTGCCCCGGATCGCGTGGGTGACGTCGAAGTCGTGGATGGTGTCGGGTTTCACCCGCTCGATGGGTGTGACGGAGGGGCCGATCGGTGCCGGGCGGGTGGCGTAGGTCAGCGTGGTCTCCGACCACGAACTGCCAACCGGAAAGACGCGGCCGCCGTCGGTGCTGCCGGCGATGCTGGTGTCCAGGGTCTTCATCCGTAGGGTCGCGTGCAGGATCGGCTCGGTGAGGCCGGTGACCGCGAAGGCCAGATAGGAGACCTGGTCCGGGCTGCCGGCGACGACGAGCTGTCGTTGACTGTTGTAGTTGGTGTTCGGGGAGCTGGCCTTGACGTAGGTGTCCCGGGTGGCGGGATAGACGTGGGTGGTGACAGCCTGCGCGGGGGCCGGTGTCACGAGGGTCGCCGCCAGGACGGCGACCACGAGCAGGAAGCGCGGAGGGTTCTCATGTGCCCCATTACAGCTATGTCCACGTCAACCAACCGTCACCGAGACGGGACGCCTCGTACGGGGGTCTGTCAAGTCAACGGCCCTGTCCCACGGTCCCGCTCCAGGCCCCGGGCGAAGGCGTGCAGATGAGGTGGATCGGCCGCGCGGACCCGGGCGGTCCAGAGTGAGAGCCGGTCGGCGTTTCCCGGCTGGGGCGTCGGGAGTTCGGCGAAGCCCTCGATGGCGGCGGCCAGGTGGGTCATCCCGGGGCGGGCTGCGGTGAGCCGTGCCAGAGGATCTCGATGCTTGGGCTTGAGGTTGTCGGGGCTGGCGAGGATCATCCGGTGGCGCGGACGTGCTCGACCAGGCTGATCGCCGTTTTCGGGTAGCGCGGGTCGGTGCACGTCGGTGGGCGGCCCCGCCCGGACCACACCCGCTCGGCTGGCCGCACGTCTGGCTTGTGCGCGAGGGCGTCGCCTTTGACCGGCATGATGTAGCCGATTCCACGCTGGTCCAGGGCGCTACGGAACTGGCTGTTGTCGCCGTAGCCGGCGTCGGCGGCCAGCAGCGGCGGACACAGCCCGTGCTCGGCCAGCTTGCAGCCGCATCCGCACCGCGTCGGTGTCCCACGTCGAGGTCGTCACGAACGGTTGCAGCCCCTGATGATCCACCCCGAGCCGCTGCGCCATCGGCTGCATCGACTTACGCCGCCCGTCCAGCAGCAGCCCCGAAATGGTGCCGGTGAGCGGCCCGGGGATGTCACCCGAGGACCGGCCCGGAGTGTCACCCGAGGAGGTGCCGGATCTCCTCGATGGTGGCGGTGGACCCGCGCCGCAGCGCTACGTAACCGGGGTCGTGCCGGGCCATCTCGTCGTAGACAACCCGGAGCTGGTCCAGTGCCTCGACGGCGGCACCGCCGAGCGTGCCACTGCGGAGGGTGGTCAGGTGCCTATGTTCGGCGTCCAGCAGGGCGGCGAACCGGTCCTCGGCCCGGGCGGTGGGTCGGATCTCCGCGACGGCGACGAGTTCCACCAGCGCCCGGGACTTGGCCCGCTGCACCACCGCGTACGCCTCACCGACCGCGTCCCGGGCCAGCAGGCAGCGCACCAGTCCCTGGTAGATGCCCTGTTTGCCGCGCACATAGCTGATACGGGAGCGGTCGTCGTGCGGCCGTTCCCGCCGGCTCGCCTCGATCAGGTCCACCGCCTCGGCGTAGAACGGCTCGGCCGAGGCCAACTCGCCATGCGCGGCGTACAGGTCGGCCAGACTGCGCGCGGAGGCGGCGGCGGACTCGAAGTGCCCGGCCGGGCGGGAGATCGCCAGGCTGTCCCGGTATGCCGCCACCGCCTCGGCGACCCGGCCCAGCGACCGCAGCCGGCTGGCCAGGTTGGCCAGGGTGGTCGCCTGATTCAGGCGGTCACCGGTCAACTCCTTGACCCGAAGCACCTCGGTCAGCAGGTCGAGCGCCTCCGCGTCCCGCTCCGGCGGCATCAGGTTGGTCAGGTCGTTGGTGGCCCGGGCCCAGCCCTGCTCGTTGTTGTTCTCGCGGTAGAGCGCGGCGGCCCGACGCATCAGCAGCATCGCCACCGAACGGGCCCCGTCCTCCACCGGGATCTCATCGAGCGGCAGACCGAGGCGGGGCAGCAGCCCGATCAGCCGGAACAGTTCACCTCCGCTGACCGGCCCGAGTTCCCCGGTGGCGAGCCGACCGAAGAAGCCGCCGAGGGTGTGCAGTGCGGCCGCCTGGGCGGTCCGGTGGCCGGTGCGTACCGCGATCGACCAGGCGCGTTCGTAGGCGGTCACCGCCGCTGGCAGGTCGCCCAGTTCCTCGTACAGGTTTCCGAGACCGGCCTGGATCGGCCCCTCGGCGAGGATGTCGTGCGGACCAGGGGTCCGGCGGACCAGGGCCAGCGCCTGCTGGAGGTCGGCGAGGGCGCGGTGGTGGTGGCCGATCGTGGCCCGCACCTGGGCCCGTGCGGTGTACGTCTCGGCCAGGACGAGTTCCCTGCCGTCCGGTGCGGTGCCCCATGCTTCGATCAGCCGGTCGTAGCCAGTCAGCGCCGCCCGAAGTTCACCCCGCTGCCGATGGACTCCGGCGAGGACCGTCGCCGCCGCCAGGGTTTCGACCTCCGCGTCGGACCGGGACGCGAAGATCCCTTGGGCGGTCCGGGCCCGGTCGAGCGCCCGGTCGAGGTCCCCACCGGCCGAGCTGACCAGCGCATCGGCCAGCGTCAGCCGGGCCCGGGTGTACTCGTCCTCCGTCGGCAGCCGGCGGGCCAGCACCACCCAGCGGCGGGCCCGGTCGATCTCCTCGGCCGGAACGTTGATGCCGAGCGGGGCCGGAGCGCGCTGCGGGATGGCCGGGCCGACCAACGCGGACGTGCCGGCATAGGCCCGGCGGGCCGCGTCGAAGGCTGTCGCGTCGATCATATAGCGCGCGCTCGGCTCGACAATCACCTGCGCTCTCCCCGATGACGCGTCCGCTTCCGAGCGGTGGCGCCGGCCGCCATCGGGCAGCCCAGCGACCGCGAGCTCCACCAGACGCTCGGCCGGAGCCAGTGCCCTGGTCGCGTCACCCCGACTCAGCAGCCGATAGACCACCACGTTGAGCAGCGTCACCGCGATCTCGACGGCTCCCTTGCCGACCCAGCGGTCCACGGCTTGGCCGATCCGTCGCAGCACGTCGTCCACCGCCACCCCATGCTCAAGGGCGCCCCGGAGTTCCTCCGGGCTGAGGTCCGGTTCCCGGTCGAGCGCAGCCCTCACCCGCAGCGCCGCCGCCTCGCCGGGATCGGGTGGCGGCGGCGGGGAGAGTCGGATCTCGTCGACGATGGCCCGGATCAGGGCCGCCTGCGGGTCGGTCAGGTCCGCCGTCAGGGCCCCGACGTTGATCCGACGGGCGGCACGACCGGCAGCGCGACGATCGGTGCGGCGGCCGGCAGGACTGTCGGTGGAGCTGGCGAGTCCGTCGACGACGATGGCACCCACCGCCGCGAGCAGCGGGCCGGTATCGGGGAGACCGGCGCTGGCGTCCAGCCACGTCCGAAGCCTCTCCATCGCGACAGGATGGCCGTGCGCGGCTGCCGCGACGGTCCGGACGAGTTCGCGGTGACGTTGCCGGGCGTCGTACAGCGCCGCCGGCAGGTCCGCCGGCGTCGCCAGCAGGCGGGTCCGCCCGGCCAGGGCGTCCAACGCGTGGCCGACGATCCGGGCGTCGGTGTCGTCCAGGCCGGCGACGAGCCGGTCCGGATCGCGGACGCCGTCGGCCATCGCCCGTAGCGCGGTGACCAGCCGCGTCCACTCCGGACTCTGTTCCCGCAGGTCGAGGTATTCGTTCAGGGCGCGGCGCACCTGGTCGTCGCCGCCGACGGCGGCGACCAGGGTGGCGATCGCCGGCTCCCAGCGGCGCAACATCCTGCTGGCATGCCAGCTGCCGGCCGGCGCCCGCCCGCGCAGCGTCGGCACCAGTTCGGCGAGGATCGCGTCGACCGCTTCGGCGTCAAGGCCGAACTCCGACGCCAACGCCACGAACTCGACCCCGTTCACTCGCTCCACCTCGGCGACCAGCCATTCGACGCACACCGCCTCGAGCAGGTCGTCGCCGGGCGCGCGGGCGACGATCTCACTGACCGTCGCTTCGAGTTCGACCTCGTCGTCGGTGAGGCGGTGCACCACTGCGGCGGCGAGCCCGTGCGCCAGCCGCTGTGCCGCCGCTGGTTCGGGCAGGTAGTCGGCGAGGTGCCGGTGCGCGGTGGCGACCGTGTGCCGATCCGGATACCGGTAGGCCATACCGAGGGTGGCCAGTTGCAGCTCGACGGCCGTTTCCCGGTCTCCCCGCGCCCAGGCGACCTTGCCCCGGCTGCCCAGCACCCGGGTCAGACTGGGCCCGTCGTCGGCGCCGGTGAAGACCTCCTGACAGTAGAGCAGCACGGTGTCGGCAGCATCGAGTTCACCGACCGCCCGCAGCGCGATCGATCGGCTGAGCTCTGCCCTGGCGACCTCGACCGGTGGCGCCTGTCGGGCGTCGAGGAGAGCCAGATGCAGGTCGCTGAAACCGAGCGCGGCACGCCACTGCCCCAAGGCGACGGCGGTGCTGCGGCCGACGTCCAGCAACACCTCCCGCACCTCGCCACCGCTGACAACCTCGTCGGCCCCGCCGCCAGCCCTTTGATCGACCTCGTCGGCAGCCGAGGCAGGACCGAGTAGTTCACCCAGGAGCTCCGCGATCCGGGGCAGGGCCTCGTCGTCGCGGCCCAACTCGTGCAGCAGGCGCAGACGCTGCACCTCGGCGGCGCGTCGGCTCCACGGCCCGACCGGTGCCTTACCGGCCAGGTCACGAGTCTGCTCGTTGACGGCGAACGCGGCCCGGAACCGACCAAGTCGGATCAGCACCTCGGTCAGGTTCAGGCTCGCCTCGAAGGCGCCGCGCAGGTCCGAGTCGCGCAGCCGGTCGGCGAGCAGCTCACGCAGCATCTGCTCCAGCACCGGCAGCGGCAGCTCGTTCAGCAGGCGCCGCAGATCCTCCGGGCCGGGCTCGTCGTTCCCGCGTTGCCCTGCGTCCCTGTCGCTGGCCATCTGGCTCCCTCCGTTGGCGGGCGGTCAATCGACGACGACGTGCACCGCACCACCGGCGGCGAGGGCCAGCAGTCGGTCGATTCGGGTCCTGGGGACGGCCACCACCAGGGGTCGCGGATCGCGGTCGAGCCGGTCGAGCACCAGTACGTCGACGAAGCGCTCCGGAGGTGTCGCCGGCCCCGTCTCCGGTGCCGCCGGAACCACCACCAAGGTCACCCGCTCGCCCCGCCCGATCCGATCGGCCAGGCCGGTGGCGGGCACCGCCACGACGGTGCGACCGGTCAGCGTCCCGCCGGGCAGCTTCGGCCCCAGTTCCCGGGTACGCAGCGGCCGGCCCTTCGCCACCGCACGAACGGTGTAGCGGCCGAGGAGCTCGTCGAGTTCCTTCCTGCCCGGCCGTCCCCGCACGTCGGCGGCGGTCAGCACATGGAACGCCGGCATCGCCCGGGCGGCCACCGGTGTGCTACCGGCGCGCTCCCCGGCACGGCTCGCGGCGACGATGGCCGCCACGCCTCCGAGCAGCAGGACGACCACGAGCGCGACCGCCCGTACCGGAAGGAGCCAGCGCCGACCTGCGGTGCCCGGCGCGGCGACGGCCGACGGAGCACTCGCGGGCGACGGGGTGGCTGTTTCCGGCTGCGGCGACACCCCGGACGACACGGTGGACGCCGGTCGGCTCGGCCCGGTGAGTTCCGCCGACTCCGCCTGCTCGACCGGCTGCGGATACCGCAGGGCGGAAGCGCGGTCACTGTCCGGCCAGCCGGAATACCAGACCTTGCCGAGCTGGCGCCACTGCTCCCGCTCCGCGCCGAAGCTCGGTGGCAGCTCCAGCCGCATCGCCTCCAGCAGCGCGAACCGGTGCACGTCGAACGCGGTCCGGACCAGCTGCGCGTACGGCACCGCCGCCCGCGCCGCCGCCCGGTAGCCCAGCAGCGCGACGCCGAACCCGCCCCACACGCAGGCGACGGCGCCGTACCAGGGCAGGAGTGCCGCAGCGAGCCCGCCACCGAGCAGTGCGAAGACGGCGCCCAGGACACTGATGGTCACCGCCGCCTCCAGACTGGTGGCAGCGCCGGTGAAGGCGGCGACGTACTGCTCGGGCAGCACCACGTAGAGCCTCGGCCAGGCCGCCACCCCGTCCAGGCCGTACCGGTCGGCGTGCTCCTCGGCGGCGCGCAGCACGTTGCCGAGCCGGGTGGGCAGCACCCGGTCCGCCCGGCGCGGATAGCCGAGGAAGAGCGTCGGGTCCCCGGCCGTCCGACCGGCGTGCACCCGCTGGTGGCGGGCGGTCAGCTGCCGACCGAACCAGGTCAGGCCGGGCACCGCCGGCCAGTAGCCGCTGAACAGCCGGATCAGGCCGGTGCGCCAGGCGGTCAGCAGCTGTCCGAGCAGGATGGTCAGCAGGGCCAGCGCGACGACCAGGCCGGCGCTGCCCTCGGCACCGAGCCCGCTCCACCAGGTGCGGGCCGTCCCCCACCCGACCCCGGCCACGGCCACCGTGCCCAGCGTGCCGACGAACACCAGCAGCGGTAGCCACACCGCGGTCAGCTGGCGGCGGTCCAGCAGCGCGGTCGCGGACTCGAAGAGGGCGCCCACCGTCACCGCCAGTCCGGTTCCAGCCGGTGCCCACCGGCCGCGCAGTTCCGGTCCGGCTCCGGAAACTCGTCGAGGTGGTTGAGGGCTCCGCAGCACGCGCAGAAGATCCGGATCGGAGCCGTCGGGGGCCGTAGCCGCCCGGCCAGGAGCGGATCACCCATGGCACCCGGATCCGGGGGCGCCAGCACGTCGGTGCCGTAGGCCGCCCACCTGTCGCCGTCCAACTGCCGCAACAGCTGTTCCCCGAGCGCCTCGGCGGAAACGACACCAACCGGACGCCCGGAGTCGTCGGCCACCACCAGCGCCGGGAGATGTTCATCCAGCAGCCGGACAAGGGCATTCGACGTCAACAGCTCGTCCACCGGCGTCGACGCCGCGACGAGCAGTGCCGGACCCCGGCCGCCCGGGCCGATGACCCAGCGTGGTGTTCCCCGCTCGTCGACCCCCAGGGTCAGCTCGTCGGCCCGCTCCGGCGGCGCGGAGTCCGTCTCGACGACACGATGGTCGGTGCGCATCAGATCCCGCGCGGTCAGGCTCACACTCCCGGTTCCTTCCTGTTTGGCCGATCGGGTCCACAATCCACCGGTCGGGGGCTGGCTCGCCCCGTCGGTCGGTTGTTCTGAGCCGGTCAGTTCCAGTCTCCGACAAGGACGAACGGCGCCCAGAAGAAAAAGCTGCCGTACAAACGGCGACCGAGGTCGACCGGAACCCGGACACCCGCCCCGGCCAGGAAGCGGGCCCGATGCAGGACGTTCTCCACCCGCCGGCGGTCCCGATCGGTGCTGGCCAGCGTCAGGGCCGCCTGCGCGGCGTTGGTCGCGCCGACGAAGTCCCGGGCCACCAGTCGAATCCGCGCCTCGGCGAGGGCAAGCCGCGACGCCGCCGGATGGTCGGCCCCGGCGCCGTCCCGGGCCTGCTCGACGTAGGCGAGGACGTCTGCGATGGTCCGGCGGCGCAACCACGACTGGGCCCGGTGCAGCGCCACCACGGCCGGCGGCCCGTCGCTGAGGCCCCGGTAGAACTCGTCGAGCAGCATCGCGGTGGAGAGTTCGTCGACCTTCCAGAGGCTCACCAGCACTGCCGGCGCACCGGCGTAGAGCAGGGCCCGGATCAGGCCCAGCAGTTCGTCTCCGGGCCGAGTGTCGGAGACACCGGTACGACACGCGGCCAGCACCACCAGTGTCCCGGTCAGTCGCATCCCGAACACGTCGGTAGCGGTGAGGCGACCGTCGGCCAGCTCGACGCCGGAACCCATCGGTTCCTCCGGATCGAACACGCCGTGCGCGCCCACGTGCAGGATCCCCGGTGGTGGCCGGTGGCCGGCGTCGGCGGTCACCGCGTCCGGGGCCGGGCCGCCGAGCCGGCGTAGCAGTTCGGCCCGGTTGGCGTCGGCGCCCTGCATCCGGTCGCAGTCGAACCGTCCGGTGAGCGCGGTAGCGTGCACCTGCCCGAAGGTCAGCGGTTCGGTGCCGGGCGGGTCGGCGACCGCCAGCGCGGTCGACCGGGGACCACGGCGGTTGGCCTGGCAGTAGCGCAGCACCGAGGCGCTCGGCGTGTAGACCACCGGATGCGCGTCGGCCAGCCGCACACCCCGACAAGGCACGGCGTGCAGCGGCACCCGGTGCAGCGGCCCATGCGGCACCAGGTAGATCCAGTCGCCGGGCCGTATCCGGTCGAAGATCGGCGCGACCAGACCGACCAGTACCGGATCGCCGAGGACGGTGGTGGCCTGCTCCAGTGCGGCCGGATCCTCGGCCACCCGGTCCAGCGCGTGCACCATCGGCACCACCAAATCGGCGAGCTGCCCGGCGTCCACCGGCACGGTCACCAGCTCCGGCTCGGCGGACTCCGCGGTGATGAAGAAGATCAACGTCCGGTCCCCGGTGAGGTAGTACTCGACTAGGACCAGCCGCCCGACTGAGGGGTCGGTCTCCTCGGGTTGGGACTTCCGCCGGTTCATGGTTCTGCTCCGTCGAGTAGGTGGGCGACTGCCGGCGCTCCGCCGGTTACCCACGGCGTAGCGCCACGTACTGGGTCGTGGTGGTCCCGAGCGTGTGATTCTGCGAGGTGACCGACCACGTCGCAACGCCGCCGGGTGTCCCGTTCCCGACAACACTTCATGATCGGCGGACCACACCCAGGAGTCCTTGTCGTTCCAGCGCATCCGGGTTCCGTAGCCGAGGGCGACGTCGTTGACGTCGAGGAGCACCTCGTCCTTCCGCCGCTTGTTCCACACCTGCCGGCCGGTGTAGCGGGGGTTGGACAGGATGTTCTTGACGGCGCTCTTGGCCCAGCCTTCGCCGGTGCGGTGCGGTGCGGTGCGGTGCGGTGCGGTGCGGGTTGCGGGCGGGGTCGGCAACTGATGGGGAGGGGATGC
>NZ_SMKJ01000264.1:0-10166 GCF_004348615.1 Micromonospora sp. KC207 | reverse complement strand
GTCAAGGGGCGGGGGTGTGGTGGGTGAAGTGGCGGCGGAAGGTGCCGGTGCCGGCGGTGAGGGCGCGTAGCTCGACGGCGTACCGCAGCAGCTCGACGGCCGGCACCTCGGCGCGGACCAGCGTGTGCCCCTCGGCGTCCGGGTCGGGCTCGGTGCCGAGCACCCGGCCGCGCCGGCCGGCCAGGTCGCCCAGCACCGCGCCGACGGTGTGGCCCGGCACCCGGACGACCACCTCGTCGACCGGCTCCAGCACGATGGGCTGGCCCTTCTCGGCGGCGTCGCGCAGGGCGAGGGCCCCGGCGGTCTGGAACGCGGCGTCGGAGGAGTCGACGCTGTGCGCCTTGCCGTCGACCAGGGTCACCCGCAGGTCCACCACCGGGTGCCCGGCGACCAGGCCCCGCTCCAGCTGGGCCCGGATGCCCTTCTCCACCGACGGGATGTAGTTGTGCGGCACCGCGCCGCCGACGATCCGGTCGACGAACTGGAACCCCGCGCCCCGGGGCAGCGGCTCCACCTCGATGTCGCAGACGGCGTACTGGCCGTGGCCGCCGGACTGCTTGACATGCCGGCCGTGCCCCTTCGCGGGCGCGGCGAGAGTCTCCCGCAGGGCCACCCGCACCGGCTCGGTGTCCAGCTCGGCGCCGCCGGCGCGCAGCCGGTCGAGCACCACGTCGGCGTGCGCCTCGCCCATGCACCACAGCACGAGCTGGTGGGTCTGCGGGTTGCGCTCCAGCCGCAGGGTCGGGTCACCGGCGACCAGCCGGGCCAGGTTGCGGGCCAGGGCGTCCTCGTCGGCGCGGCTGTGCGCGACGACCGCCACCGGCAGCAGCGGCTCGGGCATCTCCCACGGTGCGACCAGCAGTGGGTCGTCCTTGGCGGAGATGGTGTCGCCGGTCTCCGCGCTGCCCGACTTGGTGATGGCGCAGATGTCGCCGGCCACGCACGCGCCCACCTCGCGCAGGGCCGCGCCCAGCGGGGTGTAGAGGTGTCCGACCCGCTCGTCGGCGTCGTGGTCGGGGTGCCCCCGCTCGGCCAGGCCGTGCCCGGCGACGTGCACGGTCAGCTCGGGGCGCAGGGTGCCGGAGAAGACCCTGACCAGGGACACCCGCCCCACGTGCCGGTCCACCGTCGTGCGGACCACCTCGGCGACGAGTGGGCCGGCCGGGTCGCAGGTCAGCGGCGGGCGCGGGGATCCGTCCACGCCGGTGACGGCGGGCAGTTCGTGCTCCAGCGGTGAGGGGAACGCCGAGACCAGGCCGTCGAGCAGCACGTCCAGGCCGACCCCGGTCGCCGCGCAGACCGGCAGCACCGGGTGGAAGTGCCCCTTGGAGACGGCCTTTTCCAGGTCGGCGACCAGCACGTCGGTGTCGATCTCCTCGCCGGCGAGGTAGCGGTCCATGAGGGACTCGTCCTCGCTCTCGGCGATGATCCCCTCGATCAGCTCGTTGCGGGATTCGGCGATCGCCGGCAGGTGCTCCGGGTCGGGCTCGCGTACCTGCGCCGGCAAACCGGCGGTGTAGTCGAAGACCCGGCGGGTGACCAGGTTGAGCAGCCCCGCCACCGACTCGCCGTCGTCGCCGAGCATCGTCAGGTGCAGCGGCAGCACGTTGTCGCCGAAGACCCGCTGGCACAGCGCCACGGCCTCGTCGAAGTCGGCGCGCGGATGGTCCAGCCGGGTCACCGCGACAGCCCGGGGCATGCCGACGGCGGCGCACTCCTCCCAGAGCACGGCGGTGGCGGCGTCCATCCCGTCGACGGCGGAGACCACGAACAGCGCGGCGTCGGCGGCCCGCAGGCCGGCGCGCAGCTCGCCGACGAAGTCGGCGTAGCCGGGGGTGTCCAGAAGGTTGATCTTGACGCCGTTGTGCACCAACGGGGCACAGGCCAGGCTCACCGAACGCTGCTGGCGTACGGCCGCCGGATCGTGGTCGCAGACCGTGGTGCCGTCGGCGACCGTGCCGGCCCGGCCGATCGTGCCGGTGGCGGCGAGCAGCGCCTCGACCAGGGTCGTCTTGCCCGCCCCGGAGTGGCCGACGAGCACCACGTTGCGTACCCCGCCGGGCTCGGTCACCGTCGGCGCGCCGCCGGCGGCCCCCTTCTCCTGACTCCTCTGCGCCATGGGGCGCACCTCCCTCAACCGGTGGTGGGTGGCGACCGCCGCGCGCGACGGAGAAGCGGTCCGGTGCTTCTGCCGCGGCGACATCCTCCGGTGATCCGCTGCGCGACGGGTACGGGACGGCCCGGCTGGTGAGCTAAATCACCCCCACACTCGATCTCACACCTCTTGCGGAGCCGACACAAGACTTCCTCGGGCGGGTCGGCGACCGGGGCGTACCGTCGCGGGGTGTCGGCCGTTATCGTGGGACCGCCATGGCGAAGATCTTCCAAGTGTCGGCCCGGGCGGGGATGACCCGCGTCGTCGAGCCGATCGCGCGCGGCCTGCTCCGCGCGGGCGTGACCCCGAACGCCGTCACCGTGACCGGCACCCTCGGGGTGCTCGTCGGCGCGCTCGGCTTCGGCGCCCGCGGGCACCTCGTCGCCGGTGCCCTCATCGTGACGGTCTTCGCGCTCACCGACCTGCTCGACGGGACGATGGCCCGGATGAGCGGCGGCTCGACGCGTTTCGGCGCGTTCCTCGACTCGAGCATGGACCGGGTCGCCGACAGCGCCGTCTTCGGCGCGGTGGCGTACTGGCTGGCCAGCGAGGGCGACCAGGCCGGCGTCGCCGCCGCGCTGATCTGCCTGGCCGCCGGCGGCCTCGTCTCCTACGTCAAGGCCCGCGCCGAGGGGCTGGGAATGACCTGCAACGTCGGCATCGCCGAGCGCACCGAACGGCTGCTCATCGTCGGCGTCGGCGGCCTGCTCACCGGCGTCGGCGTCCCGTACGCCCTACAGGTCGCGCTCTGGCTGCTGGCCGCCGTCTCGATCTTCACCGTGGGGCAGCGGATGGCCCACGTGTACCGGCAGGCCCACGCGACCACGCCGAGCGGGTCCCGGGGGTGAACCTCACCGAGCTGGGCTACGTCGCCGGCTGGCGCCTGGCCCGCGCGCTGCCCCGGCCCGTCGTCGCCGCGGCCTTCCGGGCCGGTGCCGACCGCGCCCACCTCGCCGGCGGCGGGGGTACGGCCCGACTGCGCGCCAACCTGCGCCGGGTCGTCGGCCCCGAGCTGCCCGAGGCCGAGCTGGACGACCTGGTCCGCCGCGGCCTGCGCTCCTACGCGCGCTACTGGATGGAGGCGTTCCGGCTGCCGGCGCTGAGCCGCGAGCAGATCCTCGCCGGGTTCCGGCTCGCCCCCGAGGGCATCGACCAGCTCGCCGCCGACGTGGCCGCCGGCCGGGGCGCGGTGGTGGCGCTGCCGCACGCCGGCAATTGGGACGCCGCCGGGGCCTGGGTGGCCGCCACCGGCTGGCCGATCACCACGGTCGCCGAACGGCTCAAGCCCGAGGGCGTCTACCAGCGCTTCCTCGCCTTCCGCCGGGGCCTGGGCATGGAGATCCTGCCCACCCACGGCGGGGACCGCCCCGTGTTCGACGTGCTGGTGGACCGGCTGCGCCGCGGCGCGGTGGTGCCACTGCTGGCCGACCGGGACCTGTCGGCCCGGGGGGTGGAGGTCGACTTCTTCGGCGCGCGGACCCGGATGCCGGCCGGCCCGGCGCTGCTGGCGATCCGCACCGGCGCGCCGCTCTACGTCACCTCGATGTGGTACGAACCGGACGCCGCGTGCGCCTCGATCGCCGGCCCGCTGCCCCTGCCCGAGGCGGACAGCGGGCCGCTGGACCAGCGGGTCCGGGTGCTGACCCAGCGCATTGCCGACGGTCTGGCGGCGGGCATCGCCCGGCATCCGGAAGACTGGCACATGTTGCAGCGGATGTGGCTGGATCAGCGCGGCACCGGCGACGACGGGTCCCGGCCCGCCGCCGGGCCGCCGGCCGCCGCCGGAACGGCCTGAGGCGAAGGGGCGCTGGAATGCGGATCGGCATCGTGTGCCCGTACTCCTTCGACGTGCCGGGCGGGGTGCAGAACCACGTGATGGACCTCGCGGAGGCGTTGCTCGGGCTCGGGCACGAGGTGAGCGTCCTCGCCCCCGCCGACGAGGACTCCCCGCTGCCGCCGTACGTGGTGCCGGCGGGCCGGGCCGTGCCGCTGCCGTACAACGGGTCGGTGGCCCGGATAGCGTTCGGTCCGGTCTCCACCGCCCGGGTCCGGCGCTGGATCGCCCGCGGCGAGTTCGACGTGCTGCACGTGCACGAGCCGCTGACGCTGAGCCTGTCGATGCTGGCCGTACTGTCGGCCAAGGGGCCGGTGGTGGCGACCTTCCACACCGCGATGACCCGGTCCCGGGTGCTCGCCGCCGCGCAGGGCGTGCTTCAGATCGTGCTGGAACGGATCACCGCCCGGATCGCGGTCAGCGCCCTCGCGCGCAGGGTCCAGGTCGAGCACATGGACGGCGGCGCGGTGGAGATCCCCAACGGGGTCACCGTCGCCAAGTTCAGCCACGCGGCCCCGCTGCCCGGCTGGCCCGGAAAGTGCGGGCCCGGCGAGGGCGGCGCGCTGGGTTTCCTCGGCCGGTTCACCGAGGCCCGCAAGGGTTTCCCGATCCTGCGCGACGCGTTCGTCGAGCTGGCCCGCTCCCGGCCGGGTCTGCGGCTGCTGGTGGCCGGGCCGGGCGACCCGGACGACCTGTTCGACCGGTTCCCCGCCCCGCTGCGCGACCGGGTCACCTTCCTCGGGCTGGTCTCCGAGGCCGACAAGGCGCGGATGTTGCGCAGCGTCCACCTCTACGTGGCCCCGAACACCGGCGGGGAGTCGTTCGGGATGATCCTCACCGAGGCCCTGGCGGCCGGCGCCACCGTCGTGGCCAGCGACCTGGACGCGTTCCGCCGGGTGCTCGACGGCGGCCGGGCCGGGCACCTCTTCCCCACCGGCGACGCCGTGGCGCTGCGGGCGGCCCTGGCGGGGCTGCTCGACGACCCGGCGCGGCGGGCCGAGCTGACCGCCTGCGGAGACCTGGTGGTGACGCACTTCGACTGGCCCGTGGTCGCCCGCCGGGTCCTGGAGGTGTACGCGGCGGCGATCGAGGCGACCGACGGGCGGGTCATCGACCAGGAGTGGGCGGGGCTCGGCTGAGACCGGCGGGCCGGCGAGCGGGGTGACCCCGTAGGGCCGGGTGACCGGGGTGTCGGCGTCCGCCGCACCCCGGACGAGGCGAACGGAGCAGCACTACGATGCCGGGCATGTGGTGGGTGGTGGGCGCGAGCTTGCTCGTTGGGCTCGTCGCGGCGTACCTGATCTGGACCGCCGGCCGGGTGGAGCGGCTGCGCGTGCGCGCGGACTCCGCGGCCCGGGCCCTCGACGCGCACCTGCTGCGCCGCGCCGCCGCGGCGGCCGTGCTGGCCGAGCGGCGCTACGGCGTGGAGCTGTACGCGGCGGCCCGGATCGCCCTGGACGCCGAGCCGGAGGAGCGGGAGGCCGCGGAGAACGACCTCACCCGGCAGTTGCGGGCGGTGCGGCTGGACCCGACCGACCCGGAATGCGAGGCGGTGATCGCGGCGAGCCGGCGGCTCGCGCTGGCCCGCCAGGTGCACACCGACCTGGTCCGCGACGCCCGGTCCGCTCGCGGCCGCCCCCTGGTGCGGCTGTTGCGGATGGGGCGGCGACACCCCTGGCCGCGCTACTTCGACATCGACGACCCGACCCTCGAACTGCCCACCGACGTGCCCGCCTGAGCCGCTGCCGGTGGGGTGATGACGGCCACAGGGCAGGCCACCGTGGGTCTGATTGGCTGTCGGAGTGGCGTTGCACCCGTCGTAGCATTCAGCTGAGCCACCCCCCGAGCACGCCAAGGAGCGATGACCCGTGCCCGAAACCACTTCCCCGAACGCCAGCACCACCCCCGTCGTCGGGACCGCCCGCGTCAAGCGCGGGATGGCCGAGATGCTCAAGGGCGGCGTGATCATGGATGTGGTCACCGCCGAGCAGGCCAAGATCGCTGAGGACGCCGGTGCCGTCGCGGTGATGGCCCTGGAGCGGGTTCCCGCCGACATCCGCGCCCAGGGCGGGGTGTCCCGGATGAGCGACCCGGACATGATCGACGGCATCATCAACGCCGTCTCGATCCCGGTCATGGCCAAGGCCCGCATCGGCCACTTCGTCGAGGCCCAGATCCTCCAGTCCCTCGGCGTGGACTACGTCGACGAGTCGGAGGTGCTGACCCCCGCCGACTACGCCAACCACATCGACAAGTGGGCTTTCACCGTTCCCTTCGTGTGCGGGGCGACCAACCTGGGCGAGGCGCTGCGCCGCATCACCGAGGGCGCGGCCATGATCCGCTCCAAGGGTGAGGCCGGCACCGGCGACGTCTCCAACGCCACCATGCACATGCGGAAGATCCGCCAGGAGATCGCCCGGCTCAGCTCCCTGCCGACCGACGAGCTGTTCGTCGCGGCCAAGGAGTTGCAGGCCCCGTACGAGCTGGTCCGGGAGGTCGCCGAGACGGGCAAGCTCCCGGTGGTGCTGTTCACCGCCGGCGGCATTGCCACCCCGGCCGACGCCGCGATGATGATGCAGCTCGGTGCCGAGGGCGTCTTCGTCGGCTCCGGCATCTTCAAGTCCGGCAACCCGGCCCAACGCGCCGCCGCGATCGTGAAGGCCACCACCTTCCACGACGACCCGGACGTGCTGGCCAAGGTTTCCCGGGGCCTCGGCGAGGCCATGGTGGGCATCAACGTCGACGAGATCCCGCAGCCGCACCGCCTGGCCGAGCGCGGCTGGTGACGTGCAAGGAGGGGCCCCTGTCAACGCTTCCGGCATAGGAAGGGCCCCTTCCGCACAGCCGAGGAGAGGAGCGAACGTGACGGCAGCACCCGCCATCGGTGTGCTCGCGCTCCAGGGCGACGTCCGGGAGCACGTGGCGGCCCTGACCGGCGTGGGCGCGCACGTCCGCCCGGTGCGCCGGCCCGCGGAGCTGGACGCGGTCGACGGCCTGGTCATCCCGGGCGGCGAGTCCACCACGATCAGCAAGCTCGCCGACATCTTCGAGATGCGCGAGCCGATCGACAAGCGGATCGCCGCCGGCATGCCGGTCTACGGCTCCTGCGCCGGCATGATCATGCTGGCCACCGAGGTGCTCGACGGCCGCCCCGACCAGCGCGGCTTCGCCGGCATCGAGATGACCGTCCGGCGCAACGCGTTCGGCCGGCAGGTCGACTCGTTCGAGGCCCCGGTGCGGCTCGCCGGGGTCGAGGGCGAGCCGTTCCACGCGGTGTTCATCCGGGCCCCGTGGGTCGAGCGGGTCGGCGCCGGCGTCGACGTCCTGGGCGAGGTGGCCGAAGGGCCGGCCGCCGGGCGGGTGGTCGCGGTCCGGCAGGGCAACCTGCTGGCCACCGCCTTCCACCCCGAGCTGACCGGCGACCTGCGGCTGCACCGCTACTTCGTGGACCTGGTCCGCGCCGCCTGAGCCGTACCTGGCCTGTGCCGCCTGAGCCGTACCCGAGGGGCCCGTCCGGACGTCCGGGCGGGCCCCTCGGCACGTCGGCCGCCGGGCGAGCCGGTGCCGGGTGTGACACCGACCCGCGCCACCTCGGTAGGATTGCCGCGGTTCGGCAGGGCTTCGTGCCCGCCGCGGCCATCCACGCAGAGCCGGCCGGCCCGTCGTACGCCGGTGGAGAAGTGGAGTTGGCGCGGGCAGTCGACGCAGGCGTGATCAACAGACGGAGGTAGCAGATGTCCGGCCACTCAAAGTGGGCGACCACCAAGCACAAGAAGGCCGTGATCGACGCCAAGCGCGGCAAGATGTTCGCCAAGTTGATCAAGAACGTCGAGGTTGCGGCCCGCACCGGCGGCGGCGATCCGGCCGGCAACCCCACGCTCTACGACGCCATCCAGAAGGCGAAGAAGAACTCCGTACCGAACGACAACATCGACCGGGCGGTCAAGCGCGGCTCCGGCCTGGAGGCCGGCGGTGCCGACTGGCAGACCATCATGTACGAGGGGTACGGCCCGAACGGCGTCGCGATGCTCATCGAGTGCCTCACCGACAACCGCAACCGGGCGGCGACCGAGGTCCGCACGGCGCTGACCCGCAACGGTGGGTCCCTTGCCGACGCCGGCTCGGTGTCGTACATGTTCTCCCGCAAGGGAGTGGTGATCGTCCCCAAGGCCGGCACCAGCGAGGACGCCGTGATGATGGCGGTCCTCGACGCCGGCGCGGAGGAGGTCAACGACCTCGGCGAGGCGTACGAGGTGATTTCCGAGGCGACCGACCTCATCGCCGTGCGTACCGCCCTGCAGGACGCCGGCATCGAGTACGAGTCGGCCGAATCCTCCCTCATTCCCAGCATGAACGTGCAACTGGACGAGGACGGCGCCCGCAAGGTCTTCAAGCTGATCGACGTGCTGGAGGACTGCGACGACGTGCAGAACGTCTACGCCAACTTCGACGTCTCCGACGAGGTGATGGCGGCGGTCGGCTGAGCCGTGGCGGCCGGGCGAGCGGCGTCCGCGCCGGGCGTGGCGCGGGCACGGCAAGCTGATCGGCGCTCGGACCCCGGCTGGTCGGCACCGTCGGGCGGGGGCGGGGCGCCCGTGGACCGGGTCGCCCCGCCGGTCGCCGGTCAGCAGGGGCGGCCCTCCCGGAAGCCGCGCTCGACAAAGGACGCCGGGCCGACCTGGAAATAGCCGACACCCGGCCGGATCGGGTGACCGGTGAACAGCTCCACCCGCGAGCCGTACCGCACCAGGTAGCCCGACTCGTCCCCGGCGTTGTTGGTGATCAGCTCGCCCCGGGGGCCGTAGATCTCCTCCAGCTCGTCGAAGGTCATGCCGACCCCCGCGCCGGCGGGTGAGTAGGGCGGCACGGTGGCGGTGCCGATCTCCACCAGCCGGCCGCCCACGAAGGCCAGCATGATCTGGCCCGCCCAGGCCCCGGTGACGCCCGCCTGGACCGCGCCGTCGCACCCGGGTGCCGTCCAGTCGATCAGCCCGGCCGCCGACAGGCGTGCCAGGTCGGCGCCGATCCGGAACGGCCCGGCGCCCCGCACGCTCATGACCTGGGTCCGGTCCCCGACGCCGGGACCCGGTGCGGTGGCGGACCGGCCGGGTGCCGTCGCACCGGCGTCGACGCCGTGCTGGGGGTGAAGCGGCGCGGCGGCGACGGCCGGGGGCGCGGCGGCGACCGCGACGAGCGCGGCCACGGTTAGCGCGGCTGAGACGATGGGGTACGGGAGACGGTGCATGGGGATCTCCTCCTCCGGATCGGGTTGTCCTGACCTGTTGGTCTCCCCGGAGGCGGCCACGGTTCGTCGGTTTCCCGACATGACCGTCTACCGTCGAGACGCAGCGGCGGGGGTGACGCGGTGACCAGTCCGGTGCGGATCGGGCCCTACCGGATCGAGCGGCTGCTCGGCGCGGGGTCGTTCGCGACGGTCTGGCTGGGCCACGACCCGGTCCTCGACGCCCGGGTGGCGATCAAGGTGCTGGCCGAGAACTGGCACCACGACCTGCGGGTCCGCGAACGCTTCCTCGACGAGGGCCGGCTGCTGCGGCGGCTCGACCATGAACGGCTGGTCCGGGTGCACGCGGTGGGCGAGCTGCCCGACGGCCGGCCGTACCTCGTCATGGCCTGGGCGGACGGCGGCAGCCTGGCCGACCGGCTGGCGGACGGCCCGCTGCCCGTGCCGGTCGCGCTGGCCGTGCTCGCCGAGATCGCCGCCGGGGTCGCCGTCCTGCACCGCCACGACGTGGTGCACCGCGATCTGACCCCCGGCAACGTCCTCTTCCGCTCCACGCCGGACGGCGAACGGGTGCTGATCGCCGACCTCGGGCTGGCCAAGGCGCTCGCCGCCGCGTCCGGTCTCACCGCCCGCGCCGGAACCCCCGGCTACATGGCGCCGGAGCAGGACGACCCCCTCGCCGTCGTCGACACCCGCGCCGACGTGTACGGGCTGGGCCGGCTCGGCCTGCGGCTGCTCGGCGCGGACGCGGCCCGGCCGGATCCGGCCCGGCTGCGCCCGGGCGTCGCGCCCGAGGTGGCGGCGGTGCTGCGCCGGGCCGTCGTGCCCTGCCCGGCCGGCCGCCACCCGGACGCCTCGGCCTTCCGGGCGGCGCTGCACCACGCCGCCGCCCGGAAGGCCGGGCCGGACCCCGTCGCGACGGTGTCCCGCCGGCC
>NZ_SMKJ01000263.1:0-10193 GCF_004348615.1 Micromonospora sp. KC207 | reverse complement strand
GGTCGGGGACGGGGTCGGCGGAGGAGCGGGGGGACAGGTCGGCAGCGTCTTCGACACGCCGCCCTGGGTAAGGGTCACAGTCGGCAGGACCACCGTCGAGTCACCGCCGGTGGGCAGGTAGACCCGGAAGATCACCGAGGCCTTCGCCCCGGGCACGGCGTCCTCCCGGGACAGCGGCAACCGGTTGGGCTGCCCGGCGGCCACGTCGGGGCTGAGCGTGAGGGTGAACCGGCCGCCCGGAGCCCTGACGGTCTGCCACGGGTTGACGCTGCCTGCGTCCGGGACGATGAGGTGGTCGGGCAGGCTGGATTTGGCACCGTTGCGGCTGAACCAGGTGGGCTTGTCGTCGTAGACGGTGAAGGACGCGTAGCGGGCGTCCGGGAAGACCCCGGAGATGGTGATCTCCAGATCCTCCGTCACGGGGTAGACGGTCGACCAGTAGGTGGCGGCACTGTCGGGCCAGTAGGCATTTGCGCCCGTTACCCCGTACTTTGACCCCCATGCGCACTCGGGCATCGTGACGGCCGCAGCAGTCGGGCCCTGAGCATCGACAGGAGCCGCCGCCAGAGGAAGGACCAGCGCGATCAGACCGGACGTCAAAAGGAGTGCCCGGCCCGCACTCCGAATCGTTTTTCTCGGAACGGGTATCGTCATGTGATCGACTTGACCACACTCATATTGCAACAAGGTTACACCCGGCTTATCGGTGGGCTTTGTCCGGTTCGGTTCCGGCGGAACCGGTGCCTTCACTGACGAAGTTCCGAGGGCGGATTGTTCGTTCCACTCAAGACGCCGAAATCCTCCCCATCCAACGAAAAAGCGCACACCTGGGCGGATTCGAGTCGCTCCGGGTGGGTCGCGACTGCGCCGACTCGGCTCCTCGGATCCCGTTGCGCCGCAAGGGGTGCTCGTCGGGGGGCGAGGCGGTCGAGGGTGCGGAAATTGCTTCAGTAGCCTGCGAATCGCGCCGGCAGGAGTGTTGCCCCGCGCTGTTGTCGGCGGGAGTGCCGTCCCACGCGGTTGTCGGCGGGGGTCACCGTCTTCCACCGGTAGGCGATTCGACTGTTGCGCCGCATTTCGAGGCCGTCCGGGCCGCGGCCTGTTGGGCTGCACCTTCGCCCGGGTGCTGTCAGAAATCCGTCATCGCTTTCCGGGATCGCCGACGCCGGCCCCCGTGTGCCGAGGGAGATTCGCGTAGGTGCCGGCCGGTCGCCCGGCGGCGCCGAAAAGCGAGGTGAAAGGCGAGGTGAAAAGACGTACATCGGCGCGGCGTGAACGCGCGGTGAATACCGGTGAACCGTCCGGAATGCTGCCCTCGCGCGCCTGGCCGTGCTCGAGGGGCAGGGCGGGCCGCCGCTGGTTCAGGAAGGACTCCGATCCCGCCGGCGGCGAGGGCGGGCGCCTGGCTGGCCGTGCTGTCCGTCAGCCTGGAAGGGACCTCGTCGAGCGGCCGTGGGCGGTCGACGACTGGGGGATCGGTCGAGGCCGGCTCGATGATCGGCAAGACGGTCCTCGCCGGGCCTTGAGGCCCACCTGCCGGGGCGGTCAGGCGCGGTGCCGTGGCAGGGTGAACCGCCAGTGCTCCGCGGTCAGCAGGGGCACGACTCGCTCGACCGCGTCGACGGTCTGGCTGCGGTCGCCGCCGCCGTCGTGCATCAGCACCACGGCACCCGGGGTGACCCCGTAGCGCAGGCGGCGGACGAGTTCGTCGGTGCCCGGCGGATCCCAGTCGCCGAGAGCCAGCCGCCAGCCGAGCGGCTGCATGCCCAGGGCGGCGGCCACGGCGGGGGTCTGCCCCCAGGCGCCGTAGGGGGCGCGGAAGTACGGGACCCGCGCCCCCGGCGCGGCCCGACGGATGGCCGCGTCGGCCTCCCGCAGGTCCGCCTCGATCCGTTCGGGCGGCCAGGAACTCATGTTCTCGTGGCGCATGCTGTGGTTGCCCAGGGTGTGCCCGTCGGCCACGATTCGGCGAACCACGTAGGGGTGCGCGTCGACGTGCTCGCCCCACAGGCAGAACACGGCCGCGATCCGGTGCCGGCGCAGGACGTCGAGCAGGCGCAACGTGTCGGCGGGGTTCGGCCCGTCGTCGAAGGTGAGGCTGACCGCCCGGCCCCCGCCGCGGGCCGTGTCGACGATGTCGGCGCTCGTCCCGGGGCGGGGTGCGGGGGCAGGTGGCATCGGGCCTCCTCCGTACGGTCAGGTTCTGTCCTACGTTCCGTGCGCGGTGCCGGCGCGTTCCGTTGCGGGAACCTGCGGGACGGGCCCTACTGGCGCGGCCTCGGGGTGGCGCGCGGGCGGACGTACGGCGGCCCGGCGTAGATGAGGTCGGCCTTCAGCAGCTGGTACGCGCGCTTGGGCTGGTAGTCCTCGTCGTAGATGGTGGCCAGGCCCTGCGGCGGGTCGTTGAACGTGTCGGGCACCCAGGAGTGCCGGTCGGTGAAGCCCCAGACGGTGAACGACAGGCAGCGAGGCTCGGCCAGGCAGGCCTGCAGCAGCACGTGGAAGTTCGCCGCCGACGCCTGTAGGCGCGGGTTGATCTCCTCGGGGTCGCCGGCCTGCACCCCGTCGGTCAGCCGGCTGCGTACGTCGACCTCGGTGAACGCGGTGGCCAGCCCCAGCCGCGCGAACCGGTGCAGTGCGTCGGCGACCTGGATCGTGTCGAAGTTGCCGTACTGGGTGCCCAGGTGACCCTGGCTGCCGACGCCGTCGATCGGCACGCCGTCGGCCAGCAGGCCCTTGACCATGTCGTGGACGAACTGCGTCTTGTCGTTGGCCGGGTCGCCGGAGCCGAACGCCTCGATGTTGTAGTCGTTGTAGAACAGCAGGGCCTTCGGGTCGGCGGCCCGCGCCCAGCGGAACGCGTCCGCGATGTAGCCCGGGCCGAGGTGTTCGGCCCAGAAGCCCTTGTAGTGCAGGGTCGGCGGGGTGTCCCAGGGGTCGCTGACGGCCTCGTTGACCACGTCCCACTGCCAGATCTTGCCCCGGTAGCGGCTGACCACGGCGGTGATGTGCTCCCGCAGGATCTCGCGCAGCTCCGCGGTGCTGATGGAGCCGTCGGTGACCCCCGTGGTCAGCCACTTCGGCAGCTGGCTGTGCCAGACCAGCACGTGCCCACGCAACCGCTGGCCGTTGCGCTGCGCGGTGGCGACGAGCTTGTCGGCGGGCCCCCAGTCGTACGTGCCACGGGTGGGCTCC
Organism: Micromonospora sp. KC207; assembly: GCF_004348615.1. Classification (NCBI taxonomy): domain Bacteria; kingdom Bacillati; phylum Actinomycetota; class Actinomycetes; order Micromonosporales; family Micromonosporaceae; genus Micromonospora; species Micromonospora sp. KC207. Next base: position 6,998 of record NZ_SMKJ01000263.1, on the reverse strand, counting down.
AGCGCCTCCCACTTCATGACGTTCTCCGCGGTGACCGTGGAGAACTCCTCGCGGACGATCTCCCGGTACCGGGGATCGGCCGGGTCGTCGAGGGCGGCCATGTCGACCGCGGTGCCGATGTGCAGCCCGTGGCGTAGGCCGAGGGCGCGCAGGCTCTGGTTGGACGGGTCGTACGGGCGTTCCGCCGCGGCCGGCACGGCGTTCAACAGGCCGGCGGTGGCGATGGCGACCGCGCCGGCGGCGATCCACCGTCTGAGCATCATCGCGGTTCCTTTCCGTGCGCCCCGTGGTAGAGGGCGACCGATAGTTTCCAGCAAACTTCCGAAATGACTGGAGCTGACGAGCGCACCGGACGACCCGGTCCGACCGGCGAAACGCCGGATCCCTGCTCGCCGCCGACGTGGGCCGGTCAGTGCTCCCGGTAGGTGGCCAGGTCGAAGTCGGCGTAGCCGCCGTCGCCGCCGAGGTCCTGCACCCACAGCCCGAGCAGGGACCCGGTGAAGCCCCACGCCGCCGGCTCCCCGTCGATGATCAGCGCGGCGTGCTCGTCGGACAGGATGGTCGCGTTCAGGTCCACCGGAAGCCGTCGCCAGCCGTCGCCGAGGTCGTACCAGAAGCGCACGACGGGCCCGTCGAACACGGCCCGCAGGCCGACCCGGCCGGTGCCGGGTGCGTCGACGGTGAGTTCGGGGTACGGGGTGCGCCGTCCGCTGTCGGAGCTGAGCAGCTCCAGCACCCGCCGGCCGTCGTCGGCACGGGTGAGGTAGAGGTGGTGCCAGTTGAGGGTGTTGTAGTAGGCGGTGACCCCGGCCAACTGGCGGTGGTCGGTTGGGTCGAACTCGACCACGGCCTCCAGGGAGCAGTGCGTGGCACCGACGCGGCGCGCGACCAGGCTGGGCGCCTGCCTGCCCACCGGCGACTGCCCGCCGTGGATGCGCAGGTGTGACGGGCGGCTGCGCAGGTCGACCCAGTCGGCGGTGGCGGGCCGGCGCAGCGTCGACCAGGACGGGCCCAGCTCCGCGCTGTCGAAGTGGTCGGTGGCGGGCTCGGCCGGCCACGGGTGCGCGGGCAGGCCGGGCGCGGCCACCTCGTCCGCCGGTACGCCGCCGGGAATGCTCGGCCAGCCGCCGCGCGGCCACTCGACCCGCTGGATGGCGGTTTCCCGCCCCAGCACGCAGTTGCCCAACGGGGTGTAGGGGCGGCCGACCAGGTGCGCCAGGTACCAGTCGCCGTGCGGGGTGGCCACCAGGCTGCCGTGGCCGGCCTTCTGTAGCGGCAGTTCGGGCCGGCCCACAGAGGTCAGCAGCGGCCCTGCGGGATCCACTTCGTACGGCCCCAGCAGTTCGCGCGAGCGGGCCACGGTGACCTGGTGCTCCCAGCTGGTACCCCCCTCGGCGGTGATCAGCCAGTACCAGCCGTCGTGGCGGTACAGGTGCGGGCCCTCGGTGAGCCCGGCCGAGGTGCCGGTGAACAGCAGCCGGGGGCGGCCGACGAGGCGGCGCTCGGCCCGGTCGTAGCGCTGGATCTCGATGCCGGCGAAGCGGTCCCGGCCGGGCCGCCAGTCCGCGCACATGCTCAGCAGCCAGGCGCTGCCGTCGTCGTCGTGGAACAGCGACGCGTCGAAGCCGCGCCCGTGCAGCTTCACCGGGTCCGACCAGGGGCCGGCGATGTCGGGCGCGGTGACCAGGTAGTTCTGCGGGTCCCAGTAGCCGCTGGCGAAGCTGGCCACATCGCTGTAGACGAGGAAGAACTCCCCGTCGTGCCAGCTCAGGTCGGGTGCCCACACCCCGTTGGAGTCGCCACAGCCGCGCAGGTCGAGCAACCGCCGCTCGGTGATGATCCCGCCGAGCGGGCGCCAGTGCACGAGGTCGCGGGAGTGGTGTACGCGGACCCCCGGATACCACTCGAAGGTCGAGGTGGCCAGGTAGTAGTCGTCGTCGACCCGCAGGATCGACGGGTCCGGGTGGAACCCGGGGAGGACGGGGTTGCGGATCGACCGGGCAGCGGTCGCCACGTCAGCGGTCTCGGTCGACACGTCGACTCCTCTGGTGCGGCTTTCGGCAAACTTCCGGACGCTCAGCCCGGATTATCAGTGAGTGCCGACCACGGTAGCTGTTCGCGTCGCGATAAGACAGACCTCTTGACCCGGGTAGAAGCTTCGTCGTAGCGTGCCCGCCATCGATCGGTAATACCGGCGAAGCATCGGAACTTCCGGAAATACACGTCGAGTCCTGCCGGCTCGATCAGCATCCGAGCACCTTGCGAGTCCCCGAAGGGATGGACCATGTCAGCGCATTTCTCCCGTAGAACGCTGCTCGGCCTCGTCGGCGCCGGCGCCGGCGCCTACCTGCTCAGCGCCTGTAGCGGCGACGGCGACTCCGCCGACCCGGACGGTCCGCAGACCATCGACTGGTGGCACATCCAGAACGCCGAGCCGATGCTGCCGGTCTGGGCGGCGATGGCCCAGGAGTACAAGACCGCGCACCCCAACGTCACCGTCGAGATCCAGCCGCTGGAGAACGAGGCCTTCAAGTCCAAGCTGACCACCGCCACCCAGGCCGGATCCCCGCCCGACCTCTTCCAGTCCTGGGGCGGCGGGGTGCTCCGGCAGCAGGCGGAGGCCGGCCTGGTCAAGGACATCACCGACGACGTGCAGTCGTGGATCGGGAACCTGCTGCCCCTGTCCCTGGAGCCCTACACCATCGACGGCAAGATCTACGGTGTGCCGTTCGACATCGGCATGGTCGGTTTCTGGTACAACAAGGACCTCTTCGCCAAGGCCCAGATCACCGAGCCGCCCACCACCTGGGCCGGGCTGCTCGACACGGTCCGCAAGCTCAAGGCCGCCGGGATCGTCCCGATCGCGCTGGCCGGCAAGGAGAAGTGGCCCGCCCACTTCTACTGGGCCTACCTGTCCATGCGGATCGGCGGGCTCGGCGCCCTCCAGCAGGCCGCCAAGGACAAGAACTTCGACACCCCCGACTTCGTGGCCGCAGGCGACCGCCTCAAGGAACTGGTCGACCTTCAGCCGTTCCAGAAGGGCTTCCTCGGCGCCGAGTACGGCTCCCCGGACGGCCAGGCCGCCACCATGGGCAACGGCGGCGCCGCGTTGGAGCTGATGGGGCAGTGGGCCCCGGCGGTGCAGTCGTCCAGCTCCACCAGCAAGAAGGGCATCGGCGACAAGCTCGGCTTCTTCCCGTTCCCGGCCGTCGACGGCGGCAAGGGGTCGGCCTCCGAGGTGTTCGGTGGCGGCAACGGCTTCGCCGTCGGCAAGGACGCGCCCGCCGCGACCCTCGACTTCCTCAAGGCCCTGCTCACCGCCGACAACCAGCGCAGGGCCGCCAAGACCGGCGCGGTGCTGCCGACGGTCAAGGAAGCCACCGACGCCATCGCCGATGTCAACAACAAGACCGTCGCGCAGGCCCTGGCCAGCGCCACCGGCTTCCAGCTCTACCTCGACCAGGCGTACCCGCCCGCCGTCGGCCAGCAGGTCAACGACAGCGTCGCCGAACTGATCGCCGGCAACAAGACGTCCGCGCAGATCGTCAAGGACATCACCTCGGTGGCGAAGAGCCAGTAGCCGTGGCCCAACCCGTAGCCCGCTGCGAGAAATGAGTGGAGCAGGCATGACCAGGCCATCGACCGTGCCGGACGCGAGGCGCGGCGACCCGGCGACCGCCCCACCGGGGCTGGGCACCGCGCAACGGCGCGGTCGCCGGCCCCGGCGGGGCCGCCGCGGCACCCTCGCCGTCTTCCTGACCCCGGCCCTGGCGCTGTTTCTGCTGCTGGTCATCGCCCCCATCGCGGTGGCCAGCTACGCCAGCCTGTACAAGTGGAACGGCTTCGGCCTGCCGGAGAACTTCATCGGGCTGGACAACTACACCCGCGCCTTCGGCGACCCGACCTTCCGCGGCGACCTGTGGCGCGCGCTCGTGCTGGTCGTGCTGTCGCTGACCATCCAGCTACCCGTCGCGCTGGGCCTAGCCATGCTGCTCAACCAGCCACTGAAGGGCCGCAGCATCTACCGGCTGGTCTTCTTCGCCCCGTACGTGCTCTCCGAGGTCACCACGGCCGTCCTGTTCAACCTGGTGTTCTCGCCGAACCGGGGGCTGGGCGACACGATCGCCCAGTGGCTGGGCGCCGACGCCGGCACGATCTTCGCCGACCCGGACACTGTGCTGTTCGCGGTGTTCATGATCGTGTCCTGGAAGTACTTCGGCCTGTACATGATGCTCTTCCTGGCCGCCAGGCAGGGCATCCCCCGGGAGCTGCACGAGGCCGCCACCACCGACGGCGCCGGCTCCTGGCAGGCGTTCCGGCACGTCACCCTGCCCCTGCTCGGGCCGACGATCCGGATCAGCATCTTCCTGTCGGTCATCGGCACCATCCAGCTGTTCGACATGGTGTGGGTGCTCACCGGCGGCGGCCCCATCCACGCCTCGGAGACCATGGCCGTGACGATGTTCCAGTTCGGTTTCCGCCGCTTCGAGGTCGGCTACGCCAGCGCGATCAGTATCGTCATGTTCCTGCTGAGTCTCGTCTTCGCCCTCATCTACCAGCGCGTCGTCATGCGCCGCGACACCGAGGGCGCGCTCACCAACCAGGGAGACCACCGATGACCAGCACGGCGAACCGCGCCCTGCGGGCCCGCCGCCTCGTGCTGCACCTCGTCTGCATCGCCGTCGGCACGCTCATCGTCGTACCGGTCTGGTTCGGGGTGCTCGGCGGATTCAAGGACAACGGGCAGCTTTCCACCAACCCCCTCGGCTGGCCCGACCCGTGGGCACCGGAGAACTACACCGGCATCCTCGCCTCCGAGGTGTTCTGGCGGCAGCTCGGCAACAGCGTCCTCATCGCCGTCACCGGCACGTTCATCATGGTCGCCGCGGCGGCGATGGCCGCGTTCGTCTTCGCGCGCTTCGCGTTCCGGGGCCGGGAGCTGCTGTTCACCCTGTTCAGCATCGGGCTGATGTTCCCGTTCGCGGTGGCCATCCTGCCGCTGTTCGTGCTGCTGCGTGGCATGGGGCTGCTGGACAACCCCCTCGGGGTGATCCTGCCCCAGGCCGCCTTCGGGCTGCCGATCACCATCATCATCCTGCGCCAGTTCTTCCGCACCATCCCCGGCGAGGTCGAGGAGGCCGCGATTCTCGACGGGTGCGGGCCGTTCGGGTTCTTCTGGCGGATCCTGCTGCCCATGGCCCGCCCCGCGCTGGCCACCGTCTCCGTGCTGGCCCTCGTGACCAGCTGGAACAACTTCATGCTCCCGCTGGTCGTGTTCACCGACCAGAGCTGGTGGACCCTGCCCGTCGGGGTCCAGGCGTTCCAGGGCCAGTACTCCGACGACACCGCCCGGGTGCTCGCCTACGTGGTGCTGTCCATGGTGCCGGCCCTCGCCTTCTACGCCGTGGCCGAACGCCAGCTCGTCGGTGGCCTGGCGGGCAGCGTCAAGGGGTGACCCACAGTTCCTGCGATAGCCTTCTGCGACCGTAGGCAAGACGAAAGGGAGGACCGTGGGCTCCGACACCAGCCGAAACGTCACCATCGCGATGATCGCGCGTCTGGCCGGCGTCTCCGTGCCCACGGTCTCCCGGGTCATCAACGGCCGCACCGACGTCGCCCCCCAGACCCGGGAGCGCGTCGAGGAACTGCTCACCCGGCACGGCTACCGTCGCCGCCTGGCGAGCAGGCGCCCCAGCTCCGCCCTGATCGACCTCGTCTTCAACGACCTTGACAGCCCCTGGGCCGTGGAGATCATCCGCGGGGTGGAGGACGTCGCCCACAGCAACGGCGCCGGCACCGTCGTTTCGGCCATCCACCAGCGCACGTCCTCGGCCAAGCAGTGGCTCGACAACATGCGTACCCGCTCCACCGAGGGGGTCATCTTCGTGACCTCGATGGTGGCGCCGCCGTTGCAGGCCGAGCTGCGCCGGCTCAACCTGCCCGTGGTCATCGTCGATCCCGCCGGGGTGGCCCCGCAGGAGGCGCCCACGATCGGCACCACCAACTGGGCGGGCAGCCTGGAGGCCAACCAGTACCTGCTCAGCCTCGGTCACCGCCGCATCGGCTTCATCGCCGGGCCGCCGCAGCTGATGTGCAGCCGGGCCCGCCTGGACGGCTACCGGGCCGCGCTCGACGGCGTCGGCGTCGCGGTCGACGATGCCCTCATCCGGCCGGGCAACTTCTACCACGAGTCCGGCTACGCCGCCGGCGTGCAGATGTTGGCGCTGCCCGACCCGCCGACCGCGATCTTCGCCTCCAGCGACCAGATGGCGCTCGGCGTCTACGAGGCGGTCCGCAAGCGTGGCCTGCGGGTGCCCGACGACGTCAGCGTGGTGGGCTTCGACGACCTGCCCGAGGTGCGGTGGTGCTCTCCGCCGCTGACCACCGTCCGTCAGCCCTTGGCCGAGATGGGCATGCTGGCCGCGCGTACCGTGTTGCGACTCGCCCGGGGCGAGAAGATCGAGAGCCCCCGCGTCGAACTCGCCACCGAACTCGTCGTCCGCGACAGCGCCGGGCCGCCGTCCGGCGCGCGCTGAGCCGTCGCGTACGCGGTGACCGGGGGCGGGCCGATGGCCCGGCCCCCGGTCAGCGTCGCCGGTCAGGCGACGGCATGGGGAGCGTCGTCGCGGGTGAGGGACCTTCCGGGACGCGGCGGCCTCAGGAGGACGCGCAGGTGATGTCGCTGGGCGCCTGGTTGCTGCCGGTGCTGGAGCCGATGAAACCGGCCGTGGTCGAGGCTCCGGGCGGAAGCTGCCCGTTGTAGGCGGCGTTCGTCACGGTCACCTGGCTGCCCTGCTGGGCGAACGTCGCGCTCCAGCCCTGCGACACGGTCTGCCCGGGGGGCAGTGTGAAGGTCACCCGCCAGCCGTTGATGGCGGTGCCGCCGGTGTTGGAGATGGTCAGCTTGCCCTCGTACCCGCCGGACCAGGAGCCGACCTGCGCGTACGTGACGCCGCACGCCTGCCCGGCCGGGGGCGTGGTCGGGGCCGGGGTGGTCG
>NZ_SMKJ01000262.1:0-10222 GCF_004348615.1 Micromonospora sp. KC207 | reverse complement strand
CCCCGGCCCCGACCGGGCCCGACCCGGCCGGGCGGCTGCGCGGCCTAACCGAGGCGGACCGCGGCCGGGTCGTGCTGGACCTGGTGCGGACCCAGGTGGCCGCGGTGCTCGGCCACCCCGGCCGGGACGCGATCGACCCGCGCCGGCCGTTCAGCGAGCTGGGCTTCGACTCGCTCGCCGCGATCGAGCTGCGCAACGCCCTCAACTCGGCCACCGGGCTCCGGCTGCCGGCCACGCTGGTCTTCGACCAGCCGACGCCGCGGGCGGTGGCCCAGCACATCCTCGCCGGCCTGGCCGGCTCTGCGGGCTCTGCCGCGTCCGCCGCTGGCGTCGAGCCGTCCGACCCGGGCGGCGCGACCACGGACGCGGACGAGCCGATCGCGATCGTCGGAATGGGGTGCCGATACCCAGGCGGTGTCGGGTCGCCGGAAGACCTGTGGCGGCTACTGGCCGACGAAGTCGACGCGATCACCCCGTTCCCGGCGGACCGCGGCTGGGACGTCGAGACGATCTACGACCCCGAGCCGGGTCGGCCCGGCCGCAGCTACGTGCGGCACGGCGGCTTCCTGCACGACGCCGCCGAGTTCGACGCCGACTTCTTCGGCATCGGTCCGCGGGAGGCGCAGGCCATGGACCCGCAGCAGCGACTGCTGCTGGAGGTGTCCTGGGAGGCGCTGGAGCGGTCCCGGATCGACCCCGGCTCGCTGCGGGGGACCCGCACCGGGGTCTTCGCCGGCGTGATGTACCACGACTGGGCCACCCGGCTGGGCGCGGTCTCCGAGGAGGTGGCCGGGTATCTCGGCAACGGCAGCCTGGCCAGCGTCGTCTCCGGCCGGGTCGCGTACCTGCTGGGACTGGAGGGGCCGGCGGTCACCGTGGACACCGCCTGCTCCTCCTCACTGGTCGCCCTGCACCTGGCGGTCCAGGCACTGCGGCACCGGGAGTGTGGCCTGGCCCTGGTCGGCGGCGTCACGGTGATGTCCACCCCGGACACCTTCGTCGACTTCAGCCGCCAGCGCGGGCTCTCCGCCGACGGCCGCTGCCGGTCGTTCGCGGCCGGCGCGGACGGCACCGGCTGGGGCGAGGGCGTCGGCGTCCTAGTGGTGGAGAAGCTCTCCGACGCCCTGCGCCACGGCCACCCGGTGCTGGCCCTGGTCCGCGGCTCCGCGGTCAACCACGACGGGGCCAGCAACGGCCTGACCGCGCCGAACGGGGCGTCCCAGCAGCGGGTCATCCAGCAGGCGCTGGCCGCTGCCGGGCTGCGCGCGGCCGAGGTGGACGCGGTGGAGGGACACGGTACGGCCACCACGCTGGGCGACCCGATCGAGGCCCAGGCGGTGCTGGCCACGTACGGCCGAGGCCGGGATCGTCCACTGTGGCTGGGCTCGGTGAAGTCCAACCTGGGACACACCCAGGCGGCGGCCGGGGTCGCCGGTGTGATCAAGATGGTACTCGCGATGCGGCACCAGGTGTTGCCGCGCACCCTGCACGTGGACGCGCCGTCGCCGCACGTGGACTGGTCGGCCGGCGCGGTCGAACTGCTCGCCGAGGCCCGTCCCTGGTCGGTGCTCGGGCATCCGCGCCGGTCCGGGGTCTCCTCGTTCGGGATCAGCGGCACCAACGCCCACGTGATCCTTGAGGAGGCGCCCGCGGCAGCGGCCCCCGGCGGGCCGGTCGTGGCGGCGCCGGCGCACCTGCCGTTCGTGCTCGCCGCTGCCAGCGCCGCCGGCCTGCGGGCGCAGGCCGGCCGCCTGGCGTCGTTCCTGGCCGACCTCGAGGAGGTACCGCTCGCCGACGTCGCGCACGCCCTGGCCACCTCCCGGGCGGCGCTCGACCATCGGGCCGCCGTCATCGCCGGCGACCCGGAGGGGCTGCGGCGGGGGTTGGCCGCCATCGCCGCCGGCGAACCGGCGGCCGGCACCCTGCGCGGTACCGCCGCCGAGGGCCGGCTCGCGATGATCTTTTCCGGACAGGGCGCCCAGCGCGCCGGCATGGGCGGCGATCTGTACGCCGCGTTCCCGGTGTTCGCCCGGGCCTTCGACGAGGTGACCGCAGCGCTGGACGCCGCCGGGTCGCCGGACGGCCCGCCGCTGCGCGACGTGGTGTTCGGCGCGGCGGGCCCGCTCGACCAGACCCGCTACACCCAGTGCGCGCTGTTCGCGGTCGAGGTGGCGCTGTTCCGGCTGTTCGAGTCGTGGGGGGTACGGCCGGAGCTGGTGGCCGGTCACTCGATCGGCGAGCTGACCGCGGCGCACGTCGCCGGGGTGCTGTCGCTGCCGGACGCGGCCACGCTGGTGGCCGCCCGGGCCCGGATGATGCACGAGCTGGCCCACCGGCCGGGCGCCATGGTGGCGGTGACCGCGACCGAGGAGGAGGTCCGTGACCTGCTCGGCGGGCGGCCGGCGGTGTCGGTCGCGGCGGTGAACGGCCCGGCGGCCGTGGTGCTCTCCGGCGCCGAGGACGAGGTGCTGGAGCTGGCCGGGCTGATCCGGGCGCGGGGCGGGCAGGCGCACCGGCTGCCGGTCGGCGACGCGTTCCACTCCGCGCTGATGGAGCCGATGCTCGCCGAGTTCTGGGCGGTCGCGGCCGGGCTGGCGTACCGGCCGCCGCGGATCCCGGTGGTGTCCACGGTGACCGGGCAACTGGCCACCGCGGACCAGCTCTGCTCCCCGGAGCACTGGGTGCGGCAGGTCCGCGACGCGGTCCGGTTCGCCGACGCGGTCCAGGCGCTCGCCGAGCAGGGCGTCACGAACTTCCTCGAGGTCGGGCCGGACGCTGTGCTCACCGCGCTCGCCCCGCACTGCCTGCCGGCCGGCACCGAGGCCCGGTTCACCGCTACCTGCCGCCGGGACCGGGTCGAGCCGGTGGCGGTGCTGACCGCGCTTGCCCAGCTGCACGTCGACGGGGTCACCGTTGACTGGGCGGCACTGCTGGGGTCCGGGCCGGCCCGGGTGGACCTGCCCACGTACCCGTTCCAGCACCGGCACTTCTGGCTGTCCGCCACCGCCTCGGGCGACGTGACCGGGGTGGGCCAGCTGCCCGCCGGGCACCCGATGCTCGGCGCGGTCGTCCCGCTGCCGGCCTCGGACTCGGTGGTGCTGACCGGCCGGCTGTCCGCGCAGGCCCAGCCCTGGCTGGCCGACCACGTGGTCAACGGCGCGGTGCTGCTGCCCGGTACCGGCTTCCTCGAACTGGCGCTGCGCGCCGGCGAACAGGTCGGGTACCCCCGGATCGAGGAACTCACCCTGGCCGCGCCGCTGGTGCTGCCCGAGCGGGGCGGGGTGGCGCTGCACGTGGTGGTGGGTGCGGACGAGGCCGGCCGGCGCCCGCTCGCGGTCTACGCCCGGGCCGAGGACGCGGGCGCCGACCAGCCCTGGATCCACCACGCCAGCGGCCTGCTCGGCGGCACCGTCCCCGACCCGCCCGCCGACCTCACCGAGTGGCCGCCGCCGGATGCGGTGCCGCTCGACGTGGACGGGGCGTACCAGCGGCTGTCCGGCCGGGGATACGACTACGGCCCGGCGTTCCAGGGGCTGCGCGCCGCCTGGTCCCGGGGTGCGGAGATCTACGCCGAGGTGGCGCTGCCGGCCGAGGTGGCCGGCGCGGCCGAGCGGTTCGGCCTGCACCCCGCGCTGCTGGACGCCGCCATGCACGCCGACCTGCTGGACGACGCGGCCGGCGCGACCCTGCTGCCGTTCGTCTGGACCGGGGTGTCCCTGCACGCCACCGGCGCCAGCCAGCTGCGGGTACGGATCACCCGGCTGGACGGCGCCGAGGCGTCCGCGATGGAGCTGATGGACGGCACCGGTCGCCCGGTCGCCTCGGTCGCCTCGCTGGTGTCCCGCCCGGCCGCCGCGCCACAGCCGGCCACCGGCACCGCCGGTGAGCTGTTCGCGATCCGCTGGCAGCCGCTGGCCGTCGCGCCGCCCGCACAGGCGCTGCCGGCTGGCTGGGCGGTCGCCGAGGGCGCCGCCGTGCCGCCCGCCGACCCGCCGGACGTGCTGGTGCTGCGCTGCCCGTCGGCCACCGGGGACATCCCGGAGCGGGTCCGCGCGGTCACCACCGGGCTGCTGTCCACGCTGCGTTGCCTCCTGGCCGACCCCCGCTACGCCCGCACCCGGCTGGTGGTGACCACCGGCCCGGACGACCTGGCCCAGTCTCCGGCCTGGGGTCTGGTCCGGGCCGCGCAGGCCGAGCACCCCGGCCGCCTCACCCTGGTCGCCGCCGACCCGTCCGGCGATTCGCTGCTGCCCGCCATCCTGGCCGCCGGCGAGACCGAGGCCGCGATCCGGGACAACGCCGTGCTGGTACCCCGGCTGGTCCGTCCGGCGCCACCCGCCAGCGCCACGGACGCGCCCTGGGGCGCGGGCACCGTCCTGGTCACCGGCGGTACCGGCGGCCTCGGCCGGCTGGTCGCCCGGCATCTGGTCACCGCACACGGCCAGCGGAACCTGCTGCTGGTCAGCCGGCGTGGTCCGGACACCCCGGAAGCCGCCGAGTTGGCCGCCGAGCTGGCCGGGCTGGGTGCCGAGGTGGCGATCGAGGCGTGTGACGTGGCCGACCGGGCCCAGCTCGCCGGCGTGCTGGGCCGGATCCCGGCGGACCGGCCGCTGACCGCGGTGGTGCACGCCGCGGGCACCGCCGACGCCGCGATGCTCGACACGCTGACCGGGGAGCAGGTCGAGGCGGTGTTGCGGCCGAAGGTGGACGGCGCGTGGCACCTGCACGAGCTGACCAGGGATCTGGATCTGGCGGCGTTCGTGCTGTTCTCCTCGGCCGGTGGTCTGGTGCTGGCGGCCGGGCAGGCCAACTACGCGGCGGCGAACACGTTCCTCGACGCGCTGGCCGAGCACCGCCGGGCGGCCGGACTGCCCGCCACGTCGCTCGCCTGGGGGCTGTGGGCGGAGAACACCGGCCTCGGCGGCGAGCTGGGCGGGGCAGATCTGCACCGGATGGCCCGGCTCGGGCTGCCGGCGCTCACCGCGCCGGACGGACTGCGGCTGTTCGACGCGGCGCTGCGCGGCGACGAGCCGGTGCTGGCCCCGCTGCGGCTGGACCCGGCCGTGTTGCGTAGCCGGATGGACGAGCTGCCGGCCCTGCTGCGCGGCCTGGTGCCGGGCCGGTCCCGCAAGCTGCGCCGGGCGGTTACCCAGGCCGGCGACGAGCCGGCGCTCGCCCGGCAGTTGGCCGGGCTCGGTGCGGCCGAGCAAGACCGGCTCCTGGTGGAACTCGTCCGCACCCACGTCGCCACGGTTCTCGGCCACGCCGATCCCGCCGAGTTCGACGAGGGCCGGGCGTTCAAGGACCTCGGCTTCGACTCGCTCGCCGCGGTGGAGCTGCGCAACCTGCTCGGCGGTGCCACCGGGCTCACGCTGCCGGCCACCCTGGTCTTCGACCACCCGACCGCGCGGGCCGCCGCCGCGTACCTCAAGGGGCGCCTGCTCGGGTCCGACCCCGCGCCGGTGCCGGCATCCCGCCCGGCCCTCGCCGGGGCCGACGAGCCGATCGCCATCGTCGGCATGGCCTGCCGGTACCCCGGCGGTGTCGCGTCGCCCGAGGACCTGTGGCGGCTCCTGGTGGACGGCGTCGACGCGGTCAGCGACTTCCCGACCGACCGCGGCTGGGACATCGCCGGGCGCTACGATCCCCGGCCCGGCCGGCCGGGCAGGTCGTACACCCGGTCCGGGGGTTTCCTGCACGACGCGGCCCTGTTCGACCCCGGGTTCTTCGGCATCGGCCCGCGCGAGGCGACCGCCATGGACCCGCAGCAGCGGCTCCTGCTCGAAGTGGCGTGGGAGGCGGTGGAGCGGGCCGGGATCGACCCGACGACGCTGCGCGGCAGCCAGACCGGGGTGTTCGCCGGGCTGATGTACGACGACTACGCCAGCCGGGTCAAGGACGACTCGTCGGAGTTCGTGCCGTACCTGGCCAACGGCAGCTCCGGCGCGGTGGTCTCGGGCCGGGTCTCCTACGTGCTCGGTCTCGAAGGCCCGTCGATGACGGTGGACACCGCATGCTCCTCGTCCCTGGTCACCCTGCACCTGGCGAGCCAGGCGCTGCGCAACGGCGAGTGCACGCTCGCGCTGGCCGGCGGGGTCACCGTCATGTCGACACTGGACACGTTCGTCGACTCCAGCCGGCAGGGCGTGCTCTCGCCGGACGGCCGGTGCAAGTCTTTCGCCGCGGCGGCCGACGGCGTCGGCTGGGCCGAGGGGGTGGGCCTGGTACTGCTGGAGAGGCTCTCCGACGCCCGCCGGCACGGGCACGAGGTGCTTGCGCTGGTCCGGGGCAGCGCGGTCAACCAGGACGGCGCCTCGAACGGGCTGACCGCGCCGAACGGGCCGTCCCAGGAGCGGGTGATCCGAGCCGCGCTGGCCGCCGCGGGACTCGCGCCGTCCGACGTGGACGCCGTGGAGGCGCACGGCTCGGGTACCCGACTGGGCGACCCGATCGAGGCGCAGGCCCTGCTTGCCACCTACGGGCAGGACCGCCCGGACGGGCGCCCGCTCCTGGTCGGCTCGGTCAAGTCCAACCTGGGCCACGCCCAGGCGGCCGGCGGCGTGGCGGGCGTCATCAAACTGGTGCTCGCGCTGCGGCACGGCCTGCTGCCGCGCAGCCTGCACGTGGACGCGCCGTCACCGCACGTGGACTGGTCGGCGGGGAGTGTGGCGCTGCTCACCGAGCCGCGCCCGTGGCCGGTGGACGGGCATCCGCGCCGGGCCGGGATCTCCTCGTTCGGGATCAGCGGCACCAACGTGCACGCCATCATCGAGGAGGCACCGCCGGTGCCGACGCCGGCCGGGGAACGTCCCGGACCGGCGCTGCCGGTGATCCCCCTGCCGGTCGCCGGCGCCAGCGCCCCGGCCCTGCGTGACCAGGCGGCCCGGCTGGTCGACCGGCTCCGCGCCGATCCCGAGACCGACCTGCTGGACCTCGGCTTCACGCTGGCCACCACCCGGACGGCGCTCGATTACCGGGCGGTGGTGCTGGCTAGCGACCGGGCGGCGGCCCTGGCCGGTTTGTCCGAACTCGCCGCCGGCACCGCGCCGGACAGCCCGGACGGCGACCCGGCGGGCACCCGCCGGGGCGTGGCCCGGCCCGGCGGCCTGACCGCGTACCTGTTCACCGGCCAGGGCGCCCAGCGGCTCGGCATGGGGCGGGAGCTGCACCGGGCCTTCCCGGTCTTCGCCGGGGCGCTGGAAGCGGCCTGCGCCCTGCTGGACCGGGAACTCGACCGGCCGCTGCGGGACGTCATGTGGGGCGACGCCGACCTGCTGGAGCGGACCGGATACGCCCAGCCCGCGCTGTTCGCGACCGAGGTGGCGCTGTACCGGTTGCTGGAGTCCTGGGGGATCGCGCCGCACCTGCTCGCCGGCCACTCCATCGGCGAGCTGGTCGCCGCGCACGTCGCCGGGGTGTGGTCGCTGCCGGACGCCTGCGCGCTGGTGTCCGCGCGGGGCCGGTTGATGCAGGCGCTGCCGGCCGGCGGCGCGATGGTGGCGATCGCCGCTCTGGAGGACGAGGTACGGGCGGCGCTCGACGAGGGGGTGGAAATCGCCGCGGTCAACGCCCCCGGCTCGGTGGTGGTCTCCGGAGACTCCGAGGCGGTGGAGCGGGTCGCGGGGCGATTCCGGGTTGCCCGGCGGCTGCGCGTCTCGCACGCGTTCCACTCGTCCCGGATGGAGCCGATGCTGGCCGAGTTCCGGGCGGTCGCCGAGCGGCTGACCTACCGGGAGCCGGCCCTGCCGCTGGTCTCCACGGTCACCGGTACCGTCGCCGGGGCGGCCGAGTTGTGCACCGCGGAGTACTGGGTACGGCAGGTGCGCCAGGCGGTCCGCTTCGCCGACGCGGTGCGCGGCCTGGCGACCGCCGGTGTGACCCGGTTCGTCGAGGTCGGCCCGGACGCCGTGCTGACCCCGATGGTGCGGGAGGGCCTCGGCGGCGCGGCCAGCGCGATCGCGACCCAGCGCCGGGGCCGGGACGAGGCCGGCTACCTGGTCGGGGCGGTGGCCCAGCTGCACGTCGGCGGCGCCGCGGTGGACTGGGCGGGCCTGTTCGCCGGGCGTGGCACCCGCCGGGTGGCCCTGCACACCTACCCGTTCCAGCGCCGGCGGTACTGGCTGGATCCCACCCCGCCGACCGGCGACCTGGCCACGGCCGGTCTCGACGCGGTCGGGCACCCGCTGCTCGGCGCGGTGGTCGAGCTGCCCGACCCGGGTGGGGTGGTGCTGACCGGCGTGCTGTCCGTGGACCAGCAGCCCTGGCTGGCCGACCACCGGATCCTCGGCCGGGTGGTGCTGCCGGGCACCGCCTTCGTCGAACTGGCCCTCCGGGCCGGTGAACACGTCGCCTGCCCGGTGTTGGAGGAGCTGAGCCAGGAGCGGCCACTGGCGCTGCCGGAGGGCGGCGCGGTGGCTGTCCGGGTGGTGGTCGGGCCGGACGAGGCTGGGCGCCGGGCGGTCTCGGTGCACTCCCGGGCCGCCGCCGGGGGCGCCTCCCGGGCCGCCGGGGCGGCACCCTCGACGGCGACGCCGTCGACCGGGTGGACGCGGCACGCGGCCGGCACGCTGATTGCGGACGTCGCTGGTTCTTCCGGTGAGCGGCGGGGACTGGCGGAGTGGCCGCCGGCCGGTGCCGAACCGGTCGACCTGACGGGGGTGTACGGGCACCTGGCCGGCCTGGGCTTCGGGTACGGCGAGACCTTCCGGGGCCTGCGCCGGGTCTGGCGCGGCGAGGACGAGGTGTACGCCGAGGTCGCCCTGCCGGACCTGGCCACCGCCGAAGCCACCCGCTACGGCCTGCACCCGGCCCTGCTGGACGCCGCCCTGGGCAGCATGGACTACCTGGTGCCCGGCGGGCCGAAGGCGCTCACCGAGGCCACCATCCCGTTCGCCTGGACGGGGGTACGGTTGCCCGTCGCCGGGCTGACCGCGTTGCGGGTACGGGCCCGGCGGGTCGGCGCCGGGGCGGTCGCGTTGACGCTGGCCGACACGACCGGGGCGGCGGTCGGCGCGGTGGACTCGATCGTGACCCGGCCGGTGCACGCTGGGCAGCTCCCGGGCGCCGCGCCGGTGCCCGAGGGCCTGCTGCGGATCGACTGGCGACCCCTGCCAGCCTGGCCGGCCCGCACCGAGCTGGTTGGCTGGGCGGTGTGCGGCGACACCGACCCGGGGCTGGGGGTACCGGTCCACCCGGACCTGGACACGGTACCCGGCGAGCCGGGCGTGCTGGTGCTGCTCTGCCCGCCCGGCGACGTCCCGCTCAGGGTTGGCGACGTCCCGCTCAGGGTTGGCGACATGCAGACCGGGGTTGGCGACGTCCCGCCCGGGCACGGCGACGTGCCGGGCGGGGTGCGTGCGGCGGTCCACCGCACGCTCGCCGACCTGCGTCGGTGGCTCGCCGAGCCGCGCTTCGCCGCCACCACCCTCGTGGTGGTGACCCGGGGCGCGGTGGCCGCCCAGGGCAGTCCCGAGCTGACCCAGGCACCGCTGTGGGGGCTGGTCCGCGCGGCCCAGGCGGAGCACCCCGGCCGGCTGATGCTGGTCGACGTGGACGGGGCCGCCGGGTCGTACCGCGCGCTGCCCGCCGTGGTGGCCTCCGGCGAACCCGAGTCGGTGATCCGTGGCGGCGCGGTCCGGGTACCCCGGCTGGACCCGGTGACCACAGTGGACCGCGCGCCCACCTGGCACCCCACCGGTACCGTCCTGATCACCGGAGGCGCCGGCCTGCTGGGCGGCCTGCTCGCCCGGCACCTGGTGACCCGGCACGGGGTACGGCACCTGCTGCTGCTCGGCCGGCGTGGTCCGGACACCCCGGAAGCCGCCGAGTTGGCCGCCGAGCTGGCCGGGCTGGGTGCCGAGGTGGCGATCGAGGCGTGTGACGTGGCCGACCGGGCCCAGCTCGCCGGCGTGCTGGGCCGGATCCCGGCGGACCGGCCGCTGACCGCGGTGGTGCACGCCGCGGGCACCGCCGACGCCGCGATGCTCGACACGCTGACCGGGGAGCAGGTCGAGGCGGTGTTGCGGCCGAAGGTGGACGGCGCGTGGCACCTGCACGAGCTGACCAGGGATCTGGATCTGGCGGCGTTCGTGCTGTTCTCCTCGGCCGGTGGTCTGGTGCTGGCGGCCGGGCAGGCCAACTACGCGGCGGCGAACACGTTCCTCGACGCGCTGGCCGAGCACCGCCGGGCGGCCGGACTGCCCGCCACGTCGCTCGCCTGGGG
>NZ_SMKJ01000261.1:0-10319 GCF_004348615.1 Micromonospora sp. KC207 | reverse complement strand
CCGGCGCTCCGCGCGGCCCGCGCCGATTATTGCTCATTCCCGACTTCCTTCACCAATCGCGCGAACGCGCGCCCGCCGTCGACGCGCCCGCCCGGCGGGAAGGCCGCCGGTCTCCACGCCACGCTCCCCCTGCGCCCCGCCGCGCGGTAGGGCTGGCACCACCGGAAACAGGACAGGCGGCGGGATGGGACGACCGGGCCGGCGTCCCTAGCCTCGAACCATGACCGTCACCGGGGCCGAACCGGCCGCCCCACCGCCCAGCCTCCCCCGTCAGCTCCTACGCGACTCCGGGTACGTGCTGCTCGGCCTGCCCCTCGCGGTGGCCAGCTTCGTCGTCCTGGTGGTGGGGTTGGCGCTGGGCGTGGGGCTGGTGGTGACGGTGATCGGCCTGCCCGTCCTCGCCGGCACCCTCTACGCCGCACGCGGCCTCGCCGACGTGGAGCGGCTGCGGCTGCCCGCCGTGCTCCGCCAGCTCCGGGTCCGGCCCGACTACCGCCGGGCCGAGGCGGGGGCCGGCGCGTGGCGGCGGATCCTCGTGCCGATCCGGGACGTGCAGTCCTGGCTCGACCTGGCCCACGGCATCCTCAAGCTGGCGGTGGCCGTCGTCACCTTCGTGGTGACCGTCACCTGGTGGGCCGGCACGCTCGTCGGCACCCTCTACTCGATCTACGACTGGGCGTTGCCGCACCCACCCGACGACGAGCCCCTCAGCGAGCTGCTCGGCCTGGGCGACTCCGCCGCCGCCCGGATCGGGCTGAACACCGCCGCCGGGCTGTTCTTCCTGATCACCCTGCCGCTCGTGGTCCGGGGGTGCGCGCGACTCCAGGCCGGCTTCGCCCGCGCCCTGCTCACCGGCATGGCCGAGATGCGCAGCCGGATCACCGTGCTGGAGGAGCAGAAGCGGGCGGCCGTCTCCGCCGAGGCCGCCGCGCTGCGCCGGCTGGAGCGCGACATCCACGACGGCCCGCAGCAGCGCCTCGTCCGGCTGGCCATGGACCTCAGCCGGGCCCGGCACCAACTCGCCAGCGACCCGGAGGCCGCCGGCCGGACCCTCGACGAGGCCGTCGCCCAGACCCGGGACACCCTCGCCGAGCTGCGCGCCCTCTCCCGGGGCATCGCCCCGCCGATCCTGGTCGACCGGGGGCTGCCCAGCGCCCTGGCGGCCCTCGCCGGGCGCGGCCTGATCCCGATCGAGCTACGCCTCGATCCCCGGCTGGACGGCCCGGGTGGGCGGCTTGACCCGGCCGTGGAGGGCACCGCCTACTTCGTGGTCGCCGAGGCGCTGACCAACGTCGCCAAGCACAGCGGGGCGACGGAGTGCCGGGTCGAGGTGACCCGCGACGACGGCCGGCTGCTGGTCGCCGTCGCCGACGACGGGCACGGCGGCGCGCACCTGGCCAAGGGGCACGGCCTGACGGGGATCGCCGACCGGGTGCGCGCGGCGGGTGGCCGGCTCCACGTGCTCAGCCCGGCCGGCGGGCCGACCGAGGTCCGCGCGGACCTCCCGCTGTGACCACGGCTACCCCCGACCCGGCCGGCGGCGTGGTAGACACCACCATGCGGGTGGTGATCGCGGACGACGCCGTGCTGCTCCGGGAGGGGCTGGTCCGGCTGCTGACCGAGCGCGGGCACGAGGTGGTGGCCGCCGTCGGCGACGGCGACGCGCTGGTCGAGGCCGTCGTCGCCCACCGGCCCGACGTGTCGATCGTCGACGTGCGGATGCCGCCGTCGCACACCGACGAGGGGCTGCGCGCCGCGGTCGAGGCCCGCCGGCTCGTGCCCCGTGCCCCGGTCCTGGTGCTGTCCCAGTACGTCGAGGTGTCGTACGCCGACGACCTGCTGGCCACCACCGGCGGCGCCGGCGGCGGCGGGGTGGGCTACCTGCTCAAGGACCGGGTGGCAGACATCGACGAGTTCCTGGACGCGCTGGCCCGGGTGGCCGCCGGGGGCACCGTGCTCGACCCGGAGGTGGTCGGCCAGTTGCTGGTCCGCCGGCGGCGCGACGACCCGCTGCGGGAGCTGACCCCGCGCGAGCGCGAGGTGCTGGCCCTGATGGCCGAGGGGCACTCCAACACGGCCATCGCCCGCGCCCTGGTGGTCACCGACGGCGCGGTGGAGAAGCACGTGCGCAACATCTTCACCAAGCTCGGCCTTCCCCCGGACACCGCCCAGCACCGGCGGGTCCTGGCAGTCCTCGCCTACCTGCGCACCTGACCGACGCTCCCGCCGGGCCGAGCCGGATGGGAGCGGGGCCGGGCGAGGGCGGGGCGGTCAGGACAGGGTGGCGGCGAGGGCGACAGCCTCGGTGAGGGTGTCGGCCACCGGGTGGCCGGAGGCCCGCAGCCGGGACCGGTCGGTGAAGCCGCCCGTGTAGAGCACGGCCCGGCCGCCCACCGACTCGGCGGCATCGGCGTCGTCGATCGAGTCCCCGATCAGCACCACCGCGCGGCCGTCCAGCCCCAGCTCGGACAGGTGCTTGCCCAGCGACTCGGCCTTGCGGCCACCGCCGATCGTGGCGCGCAACCCGTCCACCCGGGCGAAGCGCCCGGCCAGCCCGTAGGAGTGCACGGCGGGCACCAGCTCGTCGTGGAACCACATGGACAGCAGGGACTGGCTACCCGGCCAGGCCGCCATCGCCGCCGCCGCGTCGTCCGCGAGCGCGCAGGTGGTCAACCCCCTGCGGTACGCGTCGTGGAAGATCCGGTCCAGCTCGCCGAACGCCTCGTCGTCGACGGCCCGGCCGAGCACCCCGGCGTAGTAGTCGGCGATCGGGCGGCGGAACCGCACCCGGTGTTCGTCCGCGGTGACCGCCGGCCCGCCCACGCTGGCGAACGCGGCGTTGGTGGCGGCCACCACCAGGTCGAGGTCGTTGAGCAGGGTGCCGTTCCAGTCCCAGACGAGGTGGGGGCGCGCAGGGGTCATCCGAGCAGGATAGGCGGCGGGCGGCCGGTCAGAGCTGCGGGGTGGTCAGGTCCCGCAGCAGGCGTTCCTCCTCCACCCGCCAGTACCCGTGCTCCTTGCCGTCGAGCAGCACCACCGGCAGCCGGTCGCCGTACTCGCGCTCCAGCTCTACGTCGCCGGTCACGTCCTTCTCGATCCAACGGTCGCCGGTGACCGCGACCACCCGGCCGAGCGCCGCCTTGGCGTCCTCGCAGAGGTGGCAGCCGGGGCGGGTGATCAGGGCGAGCCGGGCGTCACTGGACATCGGAACCTCCGTGCGGATGTCGGGCGGGGCCGCCTGCGACGGCACCGGCCTGAGCTGTGTCTTGCGCACCTTGCCGACCGCAGACGTCTCGGCCGAGCCGTACCCGACGCGCACCGCGCGCCCGGTGACCTCGGTGGACCGTCACCCGGACCGCCGCTGTCAGCGCATCCCGGCCGCCTTGGTCGGCCGCCACCCGGCGGAGCCGGCCAGCGAGCTCGGCGCGAGGCTGTCGGCTGCGTCCTGCACGGTCGCTGAGTCTGACACAGCGTCCGGCCGTCGGTCATGCCCGAACCGCGCTCGTCGCCCCCGCGCGACACGGCGTCGACGGCAGCGCAGTGCGGTCGATCCCGGCGCTGAGCTGGGGTTATCCCTAACCAGCCCGCCGCCCGAAAGTCAACCGCCCCCGACGGACAACCGGTCCGCCGCTGGTGCGACGGGCGAGCAAATACTTCTGCTCTGTGTAACGGACTTGCCACGCGCGGGTGACGTTGGCCCTATTATCACTCGGGTCGACTCACCCCATTTGCCGTGAGTCGACACCCCTCAGCCCGAGGAGGCCCCCGTGCCTGTGAGCGCATTGGACCCGCACCTCAAGGGGATCTGCCGCCCGTCGGCACCTCCCCGACGAACACTGCCCGACGGCCGTGGCCGCGCCCGTACCGGGGTGCCCCGGCAGCCGGCGGCGGCCCTGATCGGGGAGGCACGGTGACCAGCTTTGGCTACGAGCAGCGACCGTTCGGGCTGGCCGCCGCGGCCCGGGCGGTCCTGAACGAACGGCTGGGCGCCGGCCAGGAACCCGTGGACGACCTGGCCAGCCTCGCGGTACGCGGCGACGGGGCGTCCAGACGGTTGCGCAACCGGTCCCATCACAACGAGGCGCCGCCCCGTCCCGCCACGCCCGGCGGCAACGGCGGCCGGGTCGCGTCACCGGCCCGGCCGACCATGCCGGCGCAGGGCCGGCGCGGTGGCGACACCCCGCCGGTGGCCGATCCGTCGACCACCGAGACGGCGGTGCTGCCGGCGGTGTCGGCCGACCCGCCGACCAACGTTCCGGGCGACGCGCCGACGGGATTCCCGAGCCGGCCCGATCCGTCCGACCCGGCCACCGAGGTCTGGACGCTCGTCGAGCGCGCCCAGGCCGGCGAGGCCGAGGCGTTCGGGCTGATCTACGACCGGTACGTCGACACCGTCTTCCGCTTCGTCTACTTCCGGGTCGGCAACCGGCAGCTCGCCGAGGACCTCACCTCCGACACGTTCCTGCGTGCCCTCAAGCGGATCGGCAGCTTCACCTGGCAGGGCCGGGACCTCGGCGCGTGGTTGGTCACCATCGCCCGGAACCTGGTCGCCGACCACTTCAAGTCCGGCCGGTACCGGTTGGAGGTCACCACCGGCGACGTGCTGGACGCCGACCGGGAAGACCGCGGCCCGGAGGGCAGCCCGGAGGCGGCGGTCGTCGAGCACATCACCAACGTCGCACTGCTCACCGCCGTCAAGCAGCTCAATCCGGAGCAGCAGGAGTGCATCGTGCTGCGGTTCCTCCAGGGCTTCTCGGTGGCGGAGACAGCCCGGGCGATGGGCAAGAACGAGGGTGCGATCAAGGCGTTGCAGTACCGCGCGGTCCGCGCCCTGGCCCGACTGCTGCCGGACGGCTTCCAACCCTGACCGCCACCGTCGCCGCACCCGCCCGTCCGGCGGCGTCCGCGCCCCGGACGCCCCGATCCCGGCAGCGTTCCGCGCCGTACGCCGGCCCGGGACACGGCCCAGACGTGACCGACGACCACCGGCACGTGACGACCATCACTCTTCGTGATTTCGCTCCCGCCGGCCCCGTAACCCGTGCACGGCGCCGAGCGTTTCTTCCGGTGCGACCGGTGGTTTCTCCGGCATCCCCGGGCCCCACGGTCCGGACAGCGCAGCCCGTCACGAGCTTCGTCCCGGGTGGACTCTGCCGCCGGTCGCTCGTGTCGACAGCGGCCAACCGGCCGTGACCAGCGAGAGGAGGTGCCTGCGGTGACCAGCGACCTCTTCTCCCGCCGGCGCGCCGAGCGCTTCGCGCAGCTTCTCGACGAAGCCAACGGCGGCCGACGTCACCACGTCCGGTCCCGGGCCGACGACCACCTCGCCGCGCTCGTCGCGGTCGGTCGACAGCTCAGCGCCGGCTCTCCGCCCGCCGCGGTGGATCCCGACTTCCGCTCCGGACTGCGGGCGATGCTCGTCGCCACCGCCGAACGGGAGGGCATCGGGGCCGCAGCCACCGCGCCGGCCAAGGCCGGGCAGACCGGCCAGCGCGGCACAGTCGCCACCGGTCAACGCGGCTCGTTCCTGCCGTCTGCGACCGCCCGCCGGGCCCGGGCCCGAGGTGCCATCCTCATCGGGGTGGCCGCCGGCGCGATCGCCGTCTCCGGCATCTCCGCCGCCAGTGAGAACGCCGTCCCCGGCGACGCCCTGTACGGGATGAAGCGCTCCACGGAGCGGGCCCAGCTCGCCCTGGCCAGCTCGGACCTCAGCCGTGGCCAGCTCTTCCTCGACTTCGCCCGCACCCGGCTCGGCGAGGCCGCCGCGTTGCGCGGGGACCAGCTCGGGTTCGAAGCGGTCCTCGACGACATGGACGCGGACACCCGCCAGGGCGTACGCCTGCTCACCACCACGGCCGCACAGCGCTCCGACCCGGCCGGTCTGGACGCGGTGAACACCTTCGTCGTCGGGCAACGGCGTGCGGTCGGCGACCTGCTCACCGGGGCCAGCCGGGCGGAGCGGGACCGGGCCCGCCAGTCGATCGCCCTGCTCGATGCGACCCGCAAGCGCTCCGACGCGCTGCGCGCGGCCATCGAGTGCGAGCTGCCCGCCCCGGCCGGCAGCGACACGCTCGGCCCGATCCCGACGGCCTGCCCCGGCGGGCGCTGACCCCCTGCGCTTCCCGCACGGTTCCCAGTACCACACCCTGCAGCCGCCGACAGCAGTGCGCGCCACAGTTCTCGCGGCAGCGGGCAGGGCGGCCCTCGCCCCCGGCTACGCTCACGGAAGGCAGTGGTCGGGGTCGTCGAGCGAGGGAGGTCGCGTGGCCCGCAACGGCAAGATGACGGTCAGCACCGACCGGCGCGGTCACACGGCCGGCTGGGCGGAGACCGAGGCGGCCCCCGCCACTCCGATCGCCCCCGATCCGCGTGCCGCGGCCTTCTTCGACGTGGACAACACGATGATGCAGGGTGCCTCGATCTACTGGTTCGCCCGCGGCCTCGCTGCCCGCAACTACTTCACCACCACGGACCTGGCCCGGTTCGCCTGGCAGCAGCTTCGCTTCAGGGTGCTCGCCACCGAGCACGCCGGGGACATGTCGCAGGCCAAGGACGCGGCGCTCGCGTTCATCGAGGGCTGGCAGGTGGACGACGTGGAGCGGCTCGCTGAGGAGATCTTCGACGAGCTGATGGCGCCCCGGATCTGGGCCGGCACCCGCCGGCTGGCACAGCGCCACCTCGACGCCGGGGAGCGGGTCTGGCTGGTCAGCGCCGCGCCGGTCGAGATCGGCCGGGTGATCGCCGCCCGGCTGGGGCTGACCGGGGCGATTGGCACCGTCGCCGAGGTGATCGACAGGGCGTACACCGGGCGGTTGGTGGGCGACCTGATGCACGGGCCGGCCAAGGCCGAGGCGGTGACCCAGCTCGCCGCCGTCGAAGGGCTGGACCTGGTCCGTTGCTCCGCCTACAGCGACTCCGCCAACGACCTGCCGATGCTGTCGGCCGTGGGGCGGGCGGTGGCGATCAACCCGGACGGCACCCTGCTGCGGCAGGCGCGGCAGCGCGGCTGGGAGGTATGGGACTTCCGCACCGGCCGACGGGCCGTCAAGATCGCCGTTCCGTCGACGGCGGCGGCCGGGCTCCTCGCCGGTGCGGTCGGTGCCGGGCTGGCGTTGCAGAAGCGCCGCCGCGACCGCTGATGGAACTTCGCCCCGACTCGACCGGCCGACGGCACGGATCGGCGGCTCAGGGGCCGAACGGGTCGGGGCGGCGTTCCAACAGGCTGTGCAGGGTCTGCTGGATGGTCTCCCGCACCTGGTCGGCAAGGTTGAACACGACCAGCGGGTCGTCGGCCGAGTCGGTCAGGTGCGCGGTCGGGATCGGCGGGCAGAACTCGATCAGCCACTTGCTGGGCAGTGGCACCATCCCGAGCGGCCCCAGCCACGGGAACGTCGGCGTGACCGGGAAGTACGGCAGCTTGAGCAGCCGGGCCAGGGGCTTGATGTCGGCGAGCATCGGGTAGATCTCCTCGCCGCCGACGATCGCCACCGGCACGATCGGGGTGCCGGTGCGCAGCGCGGCCGATACGAACCCGCCCCGGCCGAAGCGTTGCAGCTTGTACCGGTCGGAGTAGAGCTTGCCGACCCCCTTGAACCCCTCAGGGAAGACGCCGACCACCTCGCCGGAGCGGAGCAGCCGCTCGGCGTCCGGGTTGCAGGCGACGGTGCCGCCGGTCTTGCGGGCGATCTCGGACACCACCGGCATCCGGAATACCAGGTCGGCACCGAGCAGCCGCAGGTAGCGGTGGGCCGGGTGCTGGTCGTGCAGGGCGGCGGAGAGGATCAGCGCGTCCAGCGCCACCGTGCCGGAGTGGTTGCCGACCACCAGGCCGGCCCCGTCCGCCGGCACGTGCTCCAGCCCGGAGACCTCGGTACGGAACCAGTCCCGGTAGAGCAGCCGCAGCACCGGGTGGAAGACGGACTCGGTCAGCTCCGGGTCGAACCCGAACTCGTCCACCTGGTAGTCGCCGGAGAGCCGCCGACGCAGGAACGCCAACCCGGACGCGACCCGCCGGTCCCACACGTCGCCGGGGCCGTCCGGCACCGCCGCCGCACGTGGCGCGTGCGCGGCCACCTCCGGCCGCTCCCGCCCCGCCGGCAGCTCCCGCTGCCCCGGCTGCGGGACCGCCGGGCCGCCGTTCAGCTCCGCGACGGGCTCCGGGGCGGGGTGATGGCCGTTGTGCCGGGCCGGCTCCGCTCCCGGGCCAACCACCATCAGCGGTACGTCGTACCGGCCGTTGGCCCCCGCGCGCCCGCGCTCCTCGCCCGGGCTGCTCACGACCGCTCCCGTACGGCCGCGCGCGCCTGGCGGATCCCGTCGAGGACGGCCCGCTCGGCTGCGGCGAGCTGCTCCCGGCTGACCACCACGCCGCCCTGGTGGGCGCGGACGAAGTCGTCGAACGCGGCGGCGGTCGAGCGGGGCGCGAAGCCGTACTCGCGTTCCAGCGCGGAGGTGTCCACCACCCGGCCGTGCACGAAAAGGTCGACCTGGTCCAGGCCGTACCGGCCGAAACCGAGGCTGCGGGCCAGCGCGACGGCCCCGGACAGGCCCGGTTCGAGCACGGGGACGCCGATGCGCCCGGCCCGCCTGATCGCCTGGGACAGGGAGAGCACGCCCGGCCCGGCGACGTTGAACGTGCCCGGGTGCTCCTCGGCGACCGACCGGTGCAGCACCTCCAGCGCGTCGTCGAAGTGCACGAACTGCAACCGGGGGTCGCGCCCGAACACGGTGGGGACGAAGGGCTGGGAGAAGTACCGGGTCAGCGTGGTGTCGGCGGTCGAGCCGATGAACGGCGCGAAGCGCAGCACCGTGGCGGTGACGTCGGGTCGGCGGCGGCGGAAGCCGCGCACGTACCCCTCGATGTCGAGGATGTCGCGGCCGAAACCGCCGCGCGGCACCTCGCGCGGCTCGGTCTCCTCGGTGAAGACGGCCGGGTCCCGGAACGACGCCCCGTACGCGGCGGTCGACGAGCGGACCACGAGCTGACGTAGCCGGGGCGCCCGCTGGCAGGCGGCGAGTAGCTGCATGGTGCCGATGACGTTCTGTTCCTTCATCGCCGACCGACCGCCCTGCTGGGAGTCGGGGGCGGTGACCAGGGCGAGGTGCACCACCACGTCGACGTCGAGGTCTGCGAGGAGACCGCCGAGCGAGCCCAGGTCGAGCCGGATGCGCTCGACCCGGTCGAGCAGGCGGGCCACCTCCGGGCTGGGGGTGCTGGGATCGACGCCGATCACCCGCTCGATCCGGGGGTCGGCGGCGAGGCGGGCGGCGACGTGGGCACCGAGGTAGCGGTTGACCCCGGTGACGACGACCACCCCCGGGGCACCTGGGGTGCCACCGGGGGTCACGTCGTGCACCTACCCCGGCAGGTGCGATCGAGCCGGGGTATCCGCGGCCTGATCACCTGAGCCTCCGGGGGTCGACTTTGGCAAGCGACACGGGACGCCGGGCCGGTGTGGGCCCGGCTCCGGTCACTTGCCGAGACGGCGACGCTGGACGCGGGTCTTGCGCAGCAGCTTGCGGTGCTTCTTCTTAGCCATGCGCTTGCGGCGCTTCTTGACCACCGAGCCCATACGACGACAGCCTTTCGATGCAACGTGCGGGGCGGACCGGATGACACCACACGGTGGCGTCGACGACCGCTTGCGGACAACGGACCGGACCAGCTGGCGGGCGGCGGGCGCACCGATGTGCGGTCACGATCCGGTCCAGGGTAACTGGAGGGCGTCAGCAGGACCAACGCGCCCCCGTCAATGCCCGTTACGTCGCACTCGGTGCCCTTTACGGGGCACTCGACGCACGCCAAGGTGGCGTACGCAGCTCAGGAGGGCGCTCGGCGGAGTCGCCGGGCCCGGATGCGCCACAAGTGGTCGGTCAGGCGGTTTCCTGGAACGCGCCCCGGAGATACTCGTGCACCGCGTGCTCGGGCACCCGGAACGACCGGCCGACCCGCACGGCGGTCAGCTCGCCGCTGTGCACCAGCCGGTACACCGTCATCTTCGACACCCGCATCACCGTCGCCACCTCGGCGACCGTGAGGAACCTGACCTCCGACAGCCTGCCGTCGGACTGCGAACCGGTCATGGCCCACCGCCCATCCCATGCCCCGGCGCGTGCCGCCGGACGGGATCCTCCCGCCAGGACGGGCTACGCGCGTGTTACCAGTACGGTAGCGGGACGGCTGTGACCGGCGCGATCCCTTCGTGCATGTTGATCACGCACAAGGCCGGGTTTCCTCCGCCCGTGGCCAGCCGTTTCGCCCGTCCGGGCACGCCTGCACCCGGTGTCCTGTTGGGGCCTGAGCCTGTCCGGTTGGGGCC